>DASTQG010000001.1:0-22576 GCA_035761885.1 Steroidobacteraceae bacterium
CGTACTTCGTCCTGCTGGCGGGCGTCACGGGCGCCCTCGCCTGGCTGTACTGGCGCGATCGGCGCCGCACCGAAGCGCTCGCCGCGTTCCTCGCTTCCGTGACCCACGAGCTCAAGACACCGCTCACCAGCATCCGGTTGCAGGCCGAATCGCTCGCCGAGACTTCGCAGGCGAGCCCGCTCATCGAGCGCTTGCTCGAGGACACCAGCCGGCTCGAGACACAGGTCGAGAAGACGCTCGAGCTCGCGCGGCTGGAAGGCGGGGGCGCGCTGGCGCTGCAGCCGATGCCGATCGTCACCTGGCTGGATCGTTTCTGCCGCTCGGGCTCGCGCAATACGCATGTCGACATCGATATCCAGACTCCGCCGGGCGAGGCGCCCCTGGTGTTGGCAGACCCGAGCGCTCTGCGCATCATCTTCCGCAACCTGATCGAGAACACCGCCCGCCATTCGCACAGCGCACATGCCGAGGTGCGCGTGGAACGGCAGGACTCCACCGTCTGCGTGAGCTTCGCCGACCGCGGCGAGGGCTTCAGCGGCGATGCACACAGCCTGGGCGCGCTGTTCTTCCGCGGCGCGCGCTCCCAGGGCGCCGGTGTCGGCTTGTATCTGGTGCAGTCCCTCATGCGCCTCATGGGTGGGCGTGCCGAGTTCGGCAGCGGCGCCGGGCGCGGCTTCGAAGCGCGCCTGCTGTTCCGGCGCGCCGAGGAAATGCCGTGAGCAGCACCGGTCCACGCATCCTGGTGGTGGAGGACGAGGTGAACGTCGGCCGCACGCTCACCGAGCGCCTGGCCGGCGAGAAATACCAGGTGACCTGGGCGCGCACCGCGGGCGAAGCGCTCGCGCTCGACGGACAGCCGCCTTTCGATCTCGCGCTGCTCGACGTCGGTCTGCCGGATCAATCCGGGTTCTCGCTGGCCGCGGCGCTGCGCCGCCGCCATCCGCAAACGGCGATCGTGTTCCTGACCGCCTTCGGAACGCCCGAGGATCGCGTGCGCGGGCTCGAGCTGGGCGCGGAGGACTACATCGTCAAGCCGTTCCATTTCAAGGAACTGAACCTGCGGCTGCAGAACGCGCTGCGCCGCGCGAACCTCCTGGCGAGCGCGGAGAAGCGTTTCGACAAGCCGCTGCAGGTCGGCCGCGCGCGCATCGACCTGCGTCGCATGGAAGCGCGCGTGGGCGTGCAGATCGTGCCGCTCACGCACAAGGAATGCGCCGTGCTCACGCTGCTGCTGCAGAAGGACGGCGCGGTGCTGGCGCGCGACGAGATCCTGGATCGCGCCTGGGCGGAGGACGAGTTTCCCACCCCGCGCACCGTCGACAATTTCATCCTGCGCCTGCGCAAGCTGATCGAGGAGGATCCGGCCGAGCCGAAGGTGATCCGCAGCGTGCGCGGCGTCGGTTACCAGCTCGATCCGGCCGCCGTGGCCGAGGCAAACGAATGAACAATCTGTTCCGGGCCGCCCTCGCGCGGCAGAACGATGGCCGCCCGCCCGTGTGGTTCATGCGCCAGGCCGGCCGCTATCACAGCCATTACCGACGCATCCGCGAGCGTCATTCGTTCGTCGACCTGTGCAAGCAGCCGCAGATCGCGGTCGAAGTCACGATGGGGCCGATCGAGGAATTCGATTTCGACGCCGCCATTCTGTTCTCGGACCTGCTCTTTCCGCTGGAAGTGATGGGCATGCCGCTCGACTATGCGCCGGGCCCGAAGCTCGGCTGGCATCTCGAGCGCAAGTCGGACCTCGAGCGGTTGAACGGTTCGGTCGCGGACGCGGGCGCCCTCGCCTTTCAGGCCGAAGCCCTGCGCGGTATCCGTGCGCGGCTGTCCAACGACAAGGGGCTGATCGGTTTCGTCGGCGGTCCCCTCACGCTCTTCTGTTACGCCGTCGAAGGCTCGCACCAGGGCGACCTGGCCAGCGCGCGCGCGGGCCTCGAAGATGGCCGCTACGAGGGTTTCCGCGAGCGTCTCATTCCCCTGCTCGCGCGCAACATGGCGCAGCAGTGGAGCGCGGACCTCGACTGCCTGGCGATCCTCGACACGTGCGCCGGCGAGCTCACCCCGGATCAGTTTGCAACGCACGTGGTGCCCTCGCTCGAACTGCTCCTCGCACAGTTCTATCGTCTGTGTCCCGACGGCAAGGTGCTCTACTACTCCAAGGGCACCGATGCGCGTCACTGGCGCCATCTGCGCAGGCTGAAGCTCGCCGGTATCGGGATCGACTGGCGCACGCCGCTCCCCGACGCTCTCGCGGAGTTTGGGGAGCACTGGGCGATCCAGGGCAATTTCGACCCGCAGGGGCTGCTCCTGCCGGAAAGCGATTTCCTGCGCGCGGTCGAACAATGGTTCGCGCCGCTGCGCCGGCTCCCGGCCGCCTTGCGACGCGGCTGGATCTGCGGCCTCGGGCACGGCGTGCTGCCGCCGACGCCCGAGCGTCACGTCCACGTGTTCCTCGATTTGCAGCGGGAATTGTTCTCATGAGCTCCGATCTCTCGGCGCTGATCCGCAAGTACAACGTGCCGGGTCCGCGCTACACCAGCTATCCGACCGTTCCCTATTGGGAGCGCACCCCCACCGAGCAGGAATGGATACAGGCACTCGCGGGCGCACTCGAGCGTGCCCCCGCCGGAACCGGCGCGGCGGTGTACGTGCACGTGCCGTTCTGCCGCTCCCTGTGCACCTACTGCGGTTGCAACGTGCGCATCACGCGCAATCGCAAGATCGCCCTGCCGTACCTCGAGGCGGTGCTGGAAGAATGGCGCATGTACCTCGAGCGGCTACAGCGCGCGCGCCTGCCGCTGTCGGAAATCCATCTCGGCGGCGGCACACCGACCTTCCTCAACCCCGAGGAGATCGAGTTTCTCATCCAGGGGCTGCTGGCGCGCAGCGACGTGCGCGAAGACGCCGAATTCTCGCTCGAGGCCGATCCGCGCGTCACCGACGCGGCGCAGCTCGAAACGCTCGCGCGCCTGGGGTTCCGGCGCCTGAGCCTGGGAATCCAGGATTTCGATCCGAAGGTGCAGGACATCGTCAACCGCGTGCAGAGCGAGGAGCAGGTGCGCGTGCTCACGGAGAAAGCGCGCGAGCTCGGCTTCAACAGCATCAACTACGACCTGATCTACGGCCTGCCCCTGCAGACGATGTCCTCGATCGAGCAGACGCTCGCCGCGGTGGAGCGCCTGCGCCCTGACCGCATCGCGTTCTACGCGTATGCGCACGTGCCCTGGATCAAGCCGAGCCAGCGCCGCTTCACCGAGGCAGACCTGCCGCAGGGCGATGCCAAGCGCGCACTGTACGAGCGCGGACGCGAGATACTCGAGCGCGCGGGGTATCGCGAGATCGGCATGGACCACTTTGCGCTGGAAAGCGATTCGCTTTGGAAAGCCACGGTCGCCGGCGACCTGCACCGCAACTTCATGGGCTACACGACGCGCCGCGTCGCTCCGCTCATCGGGCTGGGTGTTTCAGCGATCGGCGACGCCTGGACCGCCTTTGCGCAGAACGAGAAGGCGATCGAGCCTTACGAGGAGCGCATCCGGCGCGGCGAGTTGCCGTTGCTGCGCGGGCACGTGCTCGACGCGGAGGACCTGGCGCTGCGCCATCACATTCTGGACCTCATGACGCGCTTTCACACGCGCTGGGATGATGATCGCGAGGTGAGCTATTTGCGCACGGTGCCCGAGCGACTGCGCGAGCTGGAACGCGACGACCTGGTGCGCGTCGGTGCGGCCGGCTGCGAGGTCACCGAGCTGGGCCGCGCTTTCATCCGCAACGTGTGCATGGCGTTCGACGCGCGCCTCGCGCGCAAGGCGCCGGACACGCAGCTGTTCAGCAAGACGGTTTAGACCATGAGCAGGCTTCGCGTGCATTGCTTCACCCTGTCCGCGGAAGGCTACGGGGCAGGCCCGCGCCAGGACCTGCAGAATCCGCTCGGCGTCGGCGGCGAACACCTCCATGAGTGGCTGGTGTCGACCCGCTGTCTGCAGCGGACGCTCTTCCGCAAGGAAGGGGGCGAGACCGGCGTCGACAATGACTTCGCCGAGCGCGGCTTCGAGAACATTGGCGCCTGGATCCTGGGCCGCAACATGTTCGGCCCGGTGCGTGGCGCGTGGCCGGACGACACCTGGAAGGGCTGGTGGGGCGATGAGCCGCCCTACCACTGTCCGGTTTACGTGCTCACCCATCACCCGCGCGCATCCTTCGAGATGAAGGGCGGCACGGTGTTTCACTTCGTGACCGAAGGTATTCACGCCGCGCTTGAAAAGGCGCAGGCCGCGGCCGGCGGCAAGGATGTGCGCCTCGGCGGCGGCGTGAGCACCATGCGGCAATACCTGCAGGCGAAGCTCGTCGACGAAATGCACGTGGCGCTGAGCCCGGTGCTGCTGGGCTCGGGCGAAAACCTGTTCTCAGGGCTCGACCTGCCCGCACTGGGCTACTCGATCGCGCAGCACGTGAACACGCCGAAGGCGACGCACCTCGTGATCGAGAAGCAGCGCCGGGACTGAGCGACCGTCGAACCGCGCAACTCAGGCGGCGAGCGTGCCCTGCCCCACCAGCGGCTGCAGGACCTTCGGCACCTCGATCGTGCCGTCGGCGCGCTGGTAGTTCTCCATCACGGCGATCAAGGCGCGCCCCACCGCCACGCCGGAGCCGTTCAGGGTGTGCACCGGCTCGGGCTTGCCCGTTTCGGGGTTGCGCCAGCGCGCCTGCATGCGCCGCGCCTGGAAGCTCTCGCAGTTCGAGCACGAAGAGATCTCGCGATACTTGCCCTGGCTCGGCAGCCAGACCTCGATGTCGTACGTCCTGGCGCTGCTGAAACCGATGTCGCCGGCGCAGAGCGCGACCACGCGGTACGGCAGTTCCAGGAGCTGCAGGATCTTCTCCGCGTGCCCGGTCAGCTCCTCGAGCGCCGCGTACGAATCCTGCGGGCGCGTGATCTGCACCAGCTCCACCTTGTCGAACTGGTGCTGGCGGATCATGCCGCGCGTGTCCTTGCCGTACGAGCCCGCCTCGGAACGAAAGCACGGCGTGTGGGCGACGAAACGCAGCGGCAGCGCGCCCGGCTCGACGATGACGTCGCGCACCAGGTTCGTGAGGGGCACTTCGGCAGTCGGAATCAGGTAGTAGCCGCTCTCCCCCTGCAGCGCGAACAGGTCCTGTTCGAACTTCGGCAGCTGGCCCGTGCCGGTGAGCGTGGCGGCGTTGACGAGGTACGGCACGTAAGCCTCGCGATAGCCGTGCGCGCTCGTGTGCACGTCGAGCATGAACTGCGCCAGGGCGCGGTGCAGGCGCGCAAGCCCGCCGGACATCACCACGAAGCGGGCGCCGGAAATCTTGCCGGCGGACTCGAAGTCCATGCCGCGCATGGCTTCGCCGAGCGCGACGTGATCCTTCGGTTCGAAGTCGAAGGGGCGCGGCTCGCCCCAGCGGCGCACTTCGCGGTTCGCCGTCTCGTCGCGCCCCTCGGGCACGCTATCGTGCAGGAGGTTCGGCAACCCGAGTTGCAGGCGCTCGAGCTCCGCCTGCAGCTCGCCGAGCTTTGCATCCTGTTCCTGCAGCTGCGCACCCAGGGCCTCGGACTGCGCGATCAGCGGCGCGATGTCCTGCCCGCTCGCCTTCGCCTTGCCGACCGCCTTCGCGGAGTTGTTGCGCTCCGCGCGCAGGCGGTCCACCTCGATCTGACAGGCCTTGCGGCGTTCCTCGAGCGCACGGAACGCGGCCACGTCGAACTGGAAGCCGCGCCGTGCCAGGTTGGCGGCCACTTTCTCGGGCTCGGTCCGCAGCAGTTTGGGATCGATCACAGCAGGTTTCCTGGAAAAGGGGACCGTCCCCTTTTATTTCTTGCGCAGGCGCGCCATCGCCTCGGCGATCTTGATCTCGAGCCCGCGCGGGACAGGACGATAATAATACGTGTGCTGCGGCATGGCGTCGGGAAAGTACTTCTCGCCCGCCGCGTAGGCGTCCGGCTCGTCGTGCGCATAGCGGTAGTCGCGACCGAAGCCCAGGTCCTTCATGAGTTTCGTCGGCGCGTTGCGCAGGTGCAGGGGCACGTCCAGCGTGCCGTATCGGGTGACGTCCTCCCGGGCCTCGCCGTACGCGGCGTACACCGCGTTGCTCTTGGGTGCCACCGCGAGATAGACGACCGCCTGCGCGATCGCAAGCTCGCCCTCGGGCGAGCCGAGGCGCTCGAAGGTATCCCACGCGTCGAGCGCGATGCCGAGCCCGCGCGGATCCGCGTTGCCGATGTCCTCGCTCGCCATCCGCACCACGCGCCGGGCGATGTAGAGCGGATCGCAGCCGCCGTCGAGCATGCGCACCAGCCAGTACAGTGCGGCATCCGGGTCGCTGCCGCGTACCGACTTGTGCAGCGCCGAGATCTGGTCGTAGAACTGGTCTCCGCCCTTGTCGAAGCGGCGATAGCCGCCCGATGCCACTTCCGCCGCGACCGGCGTGTCGATCACCGTGCCGCCTTCGCGCTCCGGCGCGAGGTCCGCGGCCACTTCGAGCAGGTTCAGGACGCGCCTCGCATCACCGTCGGCCGCGGTGATCAGCAGCTCGCGCGCCTGCGATTCGAGCGTGATCCGTTCCGATCCCAGACCGCGCGTGGCGTCCGCCAGCGCGCGATCGATGACGGCGGACAGATCCTCGCGCGTGAGCGACTTGAGCACGTAGACGCGCGCACGCGACAGCAGCGCGCTGTTGACCTCGAACGAAGGGTTCTCGGTCGTCGCACCGATCAGCACCAGCGTGCCGTCCTCGACGAAGGGCAGGAAACTGTCCTGCTGCGACTTGTTGAAGCGGTGCACCTCGTCGAGGAACAGGACGGTGCCGCGCTGCTCGGTCTCGCGCACGCGCTGCGCGCGCTCCACCGCCGCGCGCACGTCCTTGACGCCCGCCAGCACCGCCGACAGTCCGATGAACTCCAGGCCGCAGTTGGCGGCCAGCAGGCGCGCCAGCGTGGTCTTGCCCGTGCCCGGCGGTCCCCAGAAGATCATCGAGTGCAGCCGCCCACCCTCCACCACCCGGCGCAACGGCTTGCCGGGGCCGACCAGGTGCACCTGCCCCGCGAACTCATCGAGCGTGCGCGGCCGCATGCGATCGGCGAGCGGTCGGGTCGGGGCAACCGTTTCGTTCACGGCAGCTCGGAGCGTGGGAACGTTCCCTTGGTGAGCCAGCTCTCCAGGCGCAGCGCCCAGCGGCTGAGGCCCAGGAGCGCAAGAATGCAGGCGCTCACGATCCCGGCGGTGTTGACCATGAGATCGGCCAGGTCCATCTGTCGATGATCTGTGAGCGTGCCCTGCGCTACCTCGAGCAGGGCTCCCAGCGTGAAGGCGCCGAGCGCGATGACCCAGAGCTGGCGGCGCGGATACAGACCGGCGAACCACAGCGTGAGGCCGAAGTAGCCGAGGAAGTGCAGCACCTTGTCGCCTTCGGAGACGTCGAGCTTCGGCACCTTGGGAAGCAGGCTCCCGACGACGATGCACAGCACCAGGATCCAGCCCACGAGCAGGAGTGTGCGGCCGTGCGGCAGGGTCAGCATCGTGTTCAGGGCCGCGGCGTGCCGATCACGTCGACACCCTGCGGCGGCGAGAAGGCGAACAGCGCCTCGCTCAGGCGCGCATTGCGCTTCACGCCGGAGAACTCGATGCTCGTGCGCTGGCGCAGCTTGTCCTCGAGCTCCATCGCCTTGAGCTCTCCGCGTTCGAAGCCGAGTTTCAGGCGGGTGAAGTCGGTGTCCTGCTGCCGGGGCGCGAGCTCGTACCATTTCATCTGCCCGCTGCTCGAGGTCGAGCGCACCTCGAAACTTTCCGCAACGCTCGTCTGGCCTGCGAGCAGCAGCGCCGGAGTGCTCGCGAGCGAGTCATCCAGCGGCTTGACCGTCACCTGCTCGAGGTCGACGTCGTAGAGCCAGAGGTTCTTGCCGTCGGACACGATCAGCTGCTCGTTGGGGCGGCTGTACTCCCAGCGAAAGCGTCCCGGTTTCTCCAGGTACAACCGGCCGCCCGCCTCCTCGCGCACGCGGCCCGTCGAATCGCGCAGGCTCTGCCGGAACTGCGCTTCGAAGCTTTTCAGCCCGTTGAGATACTTTTCGAGCTCGGGTGCCGGAACGGACGTTCCCTCGGGCGCCGTGACGGCGGCCGCCGGCCGAACCGGCAGCAGCAACACGGCACAGAGCGACAGCGCCGCGACCAACGCGGCGGATGCAATCCTCAAGGCCATTCGATCAATCCTCGGGTGGCGCCGGCGCCAGGACCTCGCGCGAGCCGTTGGACTGCAGCGGTCCCACCAGGCCCGCGGCTTCCATCGTCTCCACCAGGCGCGCCGCGCGGTTGTAGCCGATCTTCAGCCGCCGCTGCACGCCGGAGATGGAGGCCTTGCGGCTTTCCAGCACGATGCGCACGGCTTCGTCGTAGAGGGGATCCTGCTCACCGTCGACATCGCCCTCCGCGCCGCCGCCGGTGCCTTCGTCATCGTCCGACAGGCCGGGGATTGGACTCGTCGGCCCGGAAAGAATTTCGTCCAGGTAGACCGGCGCCGCGCCCGCGCGCAAGGATTGCACGACCTTGTGTACTTCCGCGTCCGAGACGAACGCGCCGTGAACGCGCGAGGGCACGGAAGTTCCCGGCGGCAGGTAGAGCATGTCGCCGTGGCTCAGCAGCGCCTCGGCGCCGCTCTGGTCGAGGATGGTGCGCGAATCCACCTTGGCCGAGACCTGGAAGGCGATGCGGGCGGGAATGTTCGCCTTGATGAGGCCGGTGATCACGTCCACCGACGGGCGTTGCGTGGCGAGGATCAGGTGGATGCCGGCGGCGCGCGCCTTCTGCGCCAGCCGCGCGATCAGCTCCTCGACCTTCTTGCCGACGACCAGCATGAGGTCCGCCAGCTCGTCGATGATGACCACGATGAACGGCAGCGTGTCGAGATCGGGGACATCGGCCAGCGTCATCTCGGCGTTGCTCGCCGCCCTCACCGCCAGCAACGGGTCCTTGATCGGCTTGCCGCTGTCGCGCGCCTCCTTCACCTTGCGATTGAAGCCCGCGAGGTTGCGCACGCCGAGCGCCGCCATCAGCTGATAGCGCCGCTCCATCTCCGCGACACCCCAGCGCAGCGCGTTCGCCGCCTGCTTCATGTCGGTGACGACGGGCGCGAGCAGTTGCGGAATGCCCTCGTAGACCGACAGCTCCAGCATCTTGGGATCGATCATGATCAGGCGCGTGTGCTCGGAGGTGCTCTTGTAAAGGAGCGAGAGCACCATCGCGTTGATCGCGACGGATTTGCCCGAGCCGGTCGTGCCGGCGATCAGCAGGTGCGGCATGCGCGCCAGGTCCGCGACCACCGGGTTGCCGCCGATGTCCTTGCCGAGTGCGAGCGCGAGCGGCGAACCCAGCTCGTCGTAGGCCTTGGACTTCACGATCTCTCCGAGCGTCACCAGCTCGCGCTTTTCGTTCGGAATCTCCAGGCCCACGACCGACTTGCCCGGAATGACCTCGACCACGCGCACGCTGATCGCCGACAGCGCGCGCGCCAGGTCCTTCGCGAGGTTGGTGATCTGGTTCACCTTCACGCCCGGCGCCGGCCGCAGCTCGAAGCGCGTGACCACCGGTCCCGGATGCACCGCGACCACCTCGACTTCCACGCCGAAATCGCGCAGTTTCAACTCCACCAGCCGCGACATCGCTTCGAGTGCTTCAGCGGAATAGCCCGCTTCGCGTGGCGGAGGATCGTCGAGCAGCGACAGCGCGGGCAGCTCATTCGCCTTCGCGGGCTCGAACAGCTGCGCCTGCTTCTCCTTCTCGACCCGCTCGCTGCGCTCGATGGGAGCCACCGTCGGTTCGATGCGTGGCGGCGTGCGCGTTGCAGTCTTCTTCTGCTCCTCGCGCACCACTTCAGCGCGCGCCTGCTTGCGTTCGCGTCCTTCGGCGGCAGTGCGCGCGCTCGAGATGCGCATCCTCACCCAGCCGATGCCTTGCAGCGTCCAGCGGCCCAGACGGTCCATGACGGTGAACCAGGACAGGTCCAGGAACAGCGACACGCTCGCGAGCCACACGCCGAGCATGAGCAGCGTCGCGCCGAGGAAATTCAGGCCGTCGGCCAGGTTCTCGCCGATCAGCGCGCCGAGCACGCCGCCGGCGGTGTTCGGATAGTCACTCCCATCCCAGTGCAGCGTGGCCAGGCCACAGCTCATGGCGAGCGTGAGCACGAAGCCGATGCCGCGAAAGGCGAGCGTGGAACGCGACTCGAGCTCCGGCGTGCGATGTGCGCGGTACACGAGCCAGCCTGTGAGCCCGAGCATCAGAGGGAACAGGAACGCGGGCTTGCCGAACAGCAGCAGGAAGACATCCGCGATCATCGCGCCCACGGGGCCGATCCAGTTGCTCACCGGGCCCGGCTCGCCGGTGGATGAGAAACCAGGATCGTGGGCGTCGTAACTGCCGAGCGCCGCGAGGAGGATCAGCGCGAGCGCGACGATGACGAGCAGCGCGCCTTCACGCAGCGCGCGGGAGATCGGAGCTGAAACGCTAGCCAATGCAGGATTCCACGTTGGTTGAAGTCACTCCTACAAGTTGTTGATTATACTGACGCCGGAATCAGGCCAGCAAGGCCGGGTGCACCACCCGTCCTGCCTGCACGTTGATACCCCTGCGAAGCTCGGGGTCATCCTGCCAGTCACCTTCCGCGAGCCGCGCCGCGTAAGGCGCGATGGCTGCGGACAGGGCTTGCGAGGAGGTGCGCGGCACCGCGCCGGGCATGTTGGTGACAGTGAAGTGGGTGACGCCCTCCCACACGTAGGTGGGAGCGTCGTAGGTGGTGGGACGCGTGGTCTCCACGCAGCCACCCTGGTCGACGGAAATGTCCACGATGACGCTGCCCGCCTCCATGCTGCGCACCATCTGCGCGCTCACCACGTGCGGTGCGCGCGCGCCGGTGACGAGCACTGCGCCGACCACGATGTCCGCGGCGCGTACCGCTTCCGCCACTTCCGCGGAGTGCGGATAAAGGCCGGTCACGTTCGCACCGAGCGCCCGGGCGGCGACGAGCTTGTCCCGATCCTTGTCGAACACGATCACTTCGGCACCCAGGCCCGCAGCAACGACCGCGGCATTCCCGCCCGCCACACCGGCGCCGAGGATCACGACGCGACCGCGCCTGGCCGCAGGAACGCCGCCGAGCAGGATGCCCTTGCCTCCCTGCGGCTGATGCAACAGGTGCGTGCCGATCTGGATGGACAGCCTGCCTGCGATGTCGCTCATGGGCGCGAGCAACGGCAGCCGGCCGAGGGAATCCTCGACCGTTTCGAAGGCAACGGCGGTCAGGCCGATCTCGCACAGGCGCCGCGTGAGGTCCGGCAGCGCCGCGAGGTGCAGATAGCAGAACAGGAGGTGATCCTTGCGCAGCAGTGCCAGGTCCCCGTCGACCGGCTCTTTCACCTTCACGATCATCTGGGCCCGGGCGTACACCTCGGCCGCAGTGTCGAGCACCGTGGCGCCGGCATCACGAAAAGTTGGGTCGGCATAACCGCTGCGCTCCCCGGCGCGCGCCTGCACCAACACCTCGTGCCCGTCGCGCACGAGCTCGGCACATGCCGCGGGCACGAGGCCGACCCGGCCCTCACGCGCCTTGAGCTCGCGGGGCACACCGATGCGCACGTTGAGGAGCCTCCGACTGCCCTGGAAGTCTGCCAGCGCGGTACCATTTCGGTAGCCGCGTTCGGCATTGGATCGCAGGAGTATACATGGCGGAAGATCGACACAGCCGGCTCATCATCCTGGGCTCGGGTCCCGCAGGCTATGCCGCTGCGGTGTACGCGGCGCGCGCGAACCGCAAGCCGCTGCTGATCACGGGCATCCAGCAGGGCGGCCAGCTGATGACCACGACGGACGTGGACAACTGGCCCGGCGACGTCGAAGGACTGCAGGGACCCGCGCTGATGCAACGCATGCAGCATCACGCCGAACGCTTCGCCACCGACATCCGTCTCGATCACATCAACGCGGTGGATCTGTCTCGCCGCCCGTTTCACCTCGAGGGCGACAGCGGAAAGTACACCGCCGACGCGCTGATCATCGCCACGGGCGCTTCGGCGCGTTACCTCGGCCTGCCGTCCGAGGAGAAATTCCGCGGCAAGGGCGTGTCCGCGTGCGCAACCTGCGACGGTTTCTTCTACAAGGGCCAGCGCGTCGTCGTGGTCGGCGGCGGTAACACCGCGGTCGAGGAGGCGCTGTACCTGACCAACATCGCCGCGCACGTGACGCTCGTGCACCGGCGCGACAAGCTGCGCGCGGAGAAGATCCTGCAGGACCGCCTGCAAGAGCGCGTGCATGCGGGCAAGGCTTCGATCCTGTGGAACCACGTGATCGAGGAGATCGTCGGCGATGGCACGGGCGTGACCGGCGCGCGCGTGGTGCCGGTGAACGGCGGCCCGCCCACCACGATAGAGGCGACCGGCGTCTTCATCGCGGTCGGCCACACTCCGAATACGCAGCTGTTCGAGGGGCAGCTCACCATGCGCAACGGCTACATCGTCGTGAAGTCAGGGCTGGAAGGCGAAGCGACGGCCACGAGCGTGGCGGGAGTCTTCGCCGCGGGCGACGTGGCGGACCACGTCTATCGCCAGGCCGTGACCTCCGCGGGCACCGGTTGCATGGCGGCGCTCGACGCCGACAAGTACCTCGAGGGACTGGACTCGGCCAACTGAGCCCGGCAGTCCCGCCGCTATCACCATCCCCGGCCCGTTCCCCGCACAATGCGTACCCGCATCCTCGCCAGTATCGATGAGGTGACGGCCGGCGAATGGAATGCGCTCGTCGGCGCCGGTGCGCCGTTCCTCCGGCACGAGTTCCTGGCCGCCCTCGAGCACAATCGCTGCGTGGGCGCGGACAGCGGCTGGTCGCCGTGCCATCTGGTGCTGGCCGAACCTTCCGGCGCCCTGCTCGCCGCGATGCCGCTGTACCGCAAGCTGCACAGCTGGGGCGAGTTCGTGTTCGATTTCGCCTGGGCGCAGGCCTATTCGCGCAACGGGCTCGAGTACTATCCCAAGCTCGTGAGCGCCATTCCGTTCACGCCGGCGAGCGGGCCGCGCCTGCTGAGCCGCGCCGATGGCACGCCCGGGGCCGCGGCGCTGCGCGCGAAACTGCTCGCCGAAGCGTTGCAGTACGCGGCCGACCAGAACCTGTCGTCGCTGCACGTGCTGTTCCCCGAGGATGCGCAGGCCCGCGAGCTTGCGGGAGGCGGACTGCTCCTGCGCCGCGACTGCCAGTTCCACTGGAGAAACCGCGGCTACGCCGACTTCGAGGACTTCCTGCAGACCTTCACGGCGGAGAAACGCAAGAAGGCCCGGCGCGAGCGCCGCCGCGTCACCGAGGCGGGCATCCGCTTTCGGACGCTTTCGGCCGCGGAGCTGGACGCGCGCACCTGGCGGCACGTGCATGCACTGCACACGGATACCTTCCTCAGGCACGGGCACACGCCGTACCTGGGCGTGGAATTCTTCCTGGAGATCACGCGCACGCTGCCCGAGAGCATCGTCGTGCACTCCGCCTGGCGCGGCGCGCAGATGGTAGCGGCCGCCATCTGTTTTCGCGGCCAGGACACGCTCTACGGGCGCTACTGGGGCGCGAGCGAGGAGCATCACAGCCTGCACTTCGAGACCTGCTATCACCAGGGCATCGAGTACTGCATCCGCGCGGGCCTGCAACGCTTCGAGCCCGGGACGCAGGGCGAGCACAAGGTGAGCCGCGGCTTCGGGCCCGAGCTCACCTGGTCGGCGCACTGGATCGCCGACCCTCGCTTTGCGCGCGCGATCGAGGATTACCTGCGGCGCGAGGCGCTGGCGGTCGACGAATACGCCGCGCAGATCGCCGACCACGTGCCGTTCAAGCAGCGAGGCCCGACCGCCGATGCGGTGAGGGCCCCTGATTGACGGGAGGCTCCTGAGTGAGCGGCATCGTCTGGCTCGGCGACGAAGAGGATCCGACCTGGTTTCCTCCGGTGTCGAGCGCGCTCACCGAGCCGGAAGGCCTGCTGGCCGCGGGCGGTGAGCTTTCGCCGGCGCGCCTGCTCGCCGCCTACGAGCGCGGCATCTTTCCCTGGTACTCCGAGAATCAGCCGGTGCTGTGGTGGTGTCCCGATCCGCGCGCCGTGCTGTTTCCGCAGGAGCTGCGCATCTCGCGCAGCCTGCGCAAGGTGCTGCGCTCGGGTCGCTTCGTCACCCGCCTCGACACGGCCTTCACATCGGTCATCGAAGGGTGCGCCGCGCCGCGGGCCGCTTCGCCCGGAACGTGGCTGACACCGGAGATGGTCGCCGCCTACACCCGGCTGCATGCGCTCGGCTTTGCGCACAGCGTGGAGACCTGGCACGACGGGGCGCTGGTGGGAGGCCTGTACGGCGTGTGTCTCGGAGGCGTGTTCTTCGGCGAATCGATGTTCAGCGCCGAGACCGACGCCTCCAAGGTGGCGCTGGTGCGGTTACGCGCGGAAGCGCAGGCGCGCGGCATCGCCCTGATCGACTGCCAGGTGCCCAACCCCCACCTGCGCAGCCTGGGCAGCCGCTGCATCCCGCGCCAGGAGTTCGTCGCGTTGCTCGCGCGCCACGTCCGGCCCCATGGCCCGGGAAGCTGGAAAGCCTTGTAGCGCGAGGGCACCGGCCGGCTGTTGTTGCTGGACACCTACCCCTCCCATATGCACAATTCGCGCGCCCTCAATACCGGCAGCGAGTGCATGGCGAAAGAAGAAGCAATCCAGATGGAAGGCGAAGTGGTGGAAACCCTGCCCAACACGACGTTTCGCGTGCAGCTCAAGAACGGCCACGTGGTCACAGCCCACATCTCAGGCAAGATGCGCAAGAACTACATCCGCATCCTGACGGGCGACCAGGTCACCGTCGAGATGACGCCCTACGACCTGACCAAGGGCCGCATCATCTATCGCGGTCGCTAGGGGACTGTCCCCTCTTACTGAAAAAAGGGGACTGTCCCCTTTACTGCTGGCGGATCAGCTCCGGTTCCTGCGCGGTGCGGGTCAGGAGCAGCAGGCTCTCGCCGTCCTCGCTGATCGTCACGCGCACGTGGCCGCCGTCGACGAGCTTGCCGAACAGCAGGTCCTCCGCAAGCGGTCGTTTGATGTGCTCCTGGATGACGCGCGCCATCGGCCGTGCGCCCATCTTCGGGTCGTAGCCCTTGCGTGCGATCCAGGCACGCGCCGCATCGTCCACGGTGAGCGTCACACCCTTCTGCTCGAGCTGTGTTTCGACTTCCACCAGCAGCTTGTCCACCACGCGCTCGATGGTCACCGGGTCCAGCGCGTTGAACTGGATGACCGCGTCCAGGCGGTTGCGGAACTCCGGTGAGAACAGCCTGCGGATCGCTTCCATGCCGTCGGGGGTGTTGTCCGACTGCGTGAAGCCGATGGACGGGCGGGCCATCTCCTGCGCGCCGGCATTGGTGGTCATCACGATGATCACGTGCCGGAAGTCCGCCTTGCGACCGTTGTTGTCCGTGAGCGTGCCGTGGTCCATCACCTGCAGCAGCAGGTTGAACACGTCCGGATGCGCCTTCTCGATCTCGTCCAGCAGCAGCACCGAATGCGGGTGCTTGGTGATCGCCTCGGTGAGCAGGCCGCCCTGGTCGAAGCCGACGTAGCCCGGCGGCGCGCCGATCAGGCGCGAGACCGTGTGTCTCTCCATGTACTCCGACATGTCGAAGCGGATGAACTCCACGCCCATCGCCAAGGCGAGCTGGCGCGTCACTTCCGTCTTGCCGACACCGGTGGGACCTGCGAACAGGAAGGAACCGACCGGCTTGCGCTGATCGCCCAGGCCCGAGCGCGACATCTTGATGGCGCTCGCGAGCGCTTCGATCGCCCTGTCCTGGCCGAAGATGGTGAGCTTGAGGTTGCGTTCCAGGTTCTTCAGCACGTCGCGGTCGCTGAGCGACACGTTCTTGGGTGGAATTCGCGCCATGCGCGCGACCACGTTCTCCACGTGCTCGACCGTGACGGTGGTGACGCGCTCCGCGACCGGCTTCAGGCGCAGGCTCGCGCCCGCCTCGTCCACCACGTCGATCGCCTTGTCAGGCAGGTGGCGGTCGTTGATGTGGCGCGCGGCCAGCTCCGCAGCCGCCTTCATGGCCTCGTCCTCGTACGAGACGCCGTGGTGCTCCTCGAACTTGGGCTTCAGCCCCATGAGGATGTCGATCGTCTCCTGCACGCTCGGCTCGGTCACGTCGATCTTCTGGAAGCGACGCGCGAGCGCGTGGTCCTTCTCGAAGATGCCGCGGTATTCGTTGTACGTGGTCGAGCCGATGCAGCGCAGCTCGCCGTTCGCGAGCACCGGCTTGATGAGGTTCGAGGCGTCCATGACGCCGCCCGAGGCCGCGCCCGCGCCGATCACGGTGTGGATCTCGTCGATGAAGAGGATCGCGCCCGGGTTCTTCTTGAGCTCGGCCAGCACGCCCTTGAGGCGCTTCTCGAAGTCGCCGCGGTACTTGGTGCCGGCGATGAGCGCGCCCATGTCGAGCGCGTAGATGGTGCAATCGGACAGCACGTCGGGCACCTGGCCCTCGACGATCATGCGCGCCAGGCCCTCGGCAATGGCCGTCTTGCCCACGCCGGCCTCCCCGACATAGAGCGGGTTGTTCTTGCGCCGCCGGCACAGGATCTCGATGGTGCGCTCCACCTCGGTCTTGCGGCCGATGAGCGGGTCGATCTTGCCGTCGCTCGCCTGCTTGTTCAGGTTGGTCGCGTACTTCTCCAGCGCGCTGGCGCCGCCGGTCTCGGCGTCGCGCTCGCCTTCGCCCGTGCCCTGCCCTTCGTCCTTGTCGGTGCGCTCCTCGGGAATCTTCGACAGGCCGTGCGAGATGTAATTGACGACATCCAGGCGCGCCACGTCCTGCAGACCCAGCAGGTACGCGGCGTGCGACTGCTTCTCGCTGAAGATCGCCACCAGCACGTTCGCGACCGAGACTTCCTTCTTGCCGCTCGACTGCACGTGGAAAACCGCGCGCTGCAGCACGCGCTGGAAGCCGAGCGTCGGCTGAACCTCGCGATCGTCGTCCTCGGCGAGCCGCGGCGTGGTCTCGTCGATGAAAGTCTTGAGCTCCGACTTGAGCTTATGGGTGTCGGCGCCGCAGGCACGCAGCACCTCGCGCACCTTGGGCGTGTCGAGGATGCACAGCAGCAGGTGCTCGACGGTCATGAATTCATGACGCGCCTCGCGGGCGCTCTGGAAGGCCTCGTTCAGGCAGTATTCAAGCTCGTTGCTAAGCACTCGATTCCTCTCGCTGCAGCCATTCCAGACAATTCGATGCGCATCCGCACGCTTCGTTCACGCCGTACCTCACGCTATTGGGCCTCCTCCATGGTGCACAAGAGCGGATGCTGGTGCTGGCGCGAATAGGCGGTCACCTGGGCGACCTTGGTCTCGGCGATCTCGAACGTGAACACGCCGCACACGCCCTTGCCCTTAGTATGCACTTCGAGCATCACGCGCGTGGCGGTGGTACGGTCGAGGTTGAAGATACGCTCCAGCACGTCCACCACGAACTCCATGGGCGTGTAGTCGTCGTTCAGCAGAACCACCTGGTAGAGCGGCGGCCGCTTGGTTCGCGGTTTGGCCTCCTCGACCAGCAGCCCGGAGCCGTTCTGACTCTGCTCTTCTTCAGCCATGCGACGCCGATTTATAGGGGGATGAACACGCCATTACAAGGACGCCGGCCTCCGGCGACCGGGTTGACCCCGAAGTCGCGGCAGCTGCGTTGAATGAACAGAATATGGCCCGAGGCGACTGTCGGTAATGCAAGACAAAACAATTGCTTGAGAGCGCTAACACCGAACCGTATGATTGTCGGCGGCGCTGCGGCGCATAACTCCATCACCGAAGGGCCGCGGCACTTCCCGTCACGATGAATTCGAGTCTGCTCAGCGGTATCCGGGGGGCCTCGCCCGAGATGCTCCTCGCTCGCCTCGGCCCTCGTCTGCCGACGATCGCCACGTGGCTGCTGGGCAGTTTGCTTGGAGTGCAGGCCGCGCTCATCGTTCGCGACCTGATCCCGCAGCCTGCGCCGGTTGCGGCGCTGCCCGCGGCGACGCCAGCCGACAGCGCGCGCCGCGCGGTCGACGTGCAGAGAATCCTGAGCGCGCATCTCTTCGGTGAGGCAGCGGCCGGGGCCGCTGTGGATCCCGCCAATGCACCGCAGACCTCGCTCACGCTCGTGCTCGCGGGCACCATCGCCGCGAGCGATCCGAAGAAGGGCCTGGGGATCATCGGAGAGACCGCGCAGACCGCCAAGGTATATTCAGTCGGCGACAGCATTGCGGGCGCGGGCGTGAGCCTGCACGCTGTGTATGCGGACCGCGTGATACTGGATCGCAACGGCCAGCTCGAAGCGCTGGCGCTGCCGCGCCAGTACAAGGGCGGTGGGACATCGGCACCCGCGCCGCAGATGACCGACTCGCGACCCGGGGCGGCGGGTGGACAGCCGCCCGCGTTTGCCGAGCGCGTGCGTCGCATGATCGCGCAGGATCCGGGCTCGGTCGCCGAGATCATGCGGCCGCAGCCGGTGTTCGCGAACGGCGTACAGCGTGGCTATCGCGTCTACCCGGGACGCAACCGCCAGCAGTTCAGCAAGCTCGGGCTGCGCCCGGGCGATCTGGTGATGGCGATCAACGGCACGCCGCTGGACGATCCCGCGCGCGGCATGGAGATCTTCCGTTCGATGGGCTCCGCGGACCAGGTGCGCGTGATCGTCGAGCGCGACGGACGGCCGCAGGAGCTGGTGCTGAACATGACGCAGCTCGCGAACCAGGTGGACGAGATCACCGGGCAGCCGCAGGGCATGGTTCCGATGGACCAGCAGCCGCCGATGCCGCCCGAGCCCGAGGAATGAGTCAACGCATGACAAACAACAATACGAATATCGCAACCGCCCGCCGCACTCACCGCGCGAGTGCGTTCGCCGCCGGCCTGCTGCTCGCGTTCACCGCCGCGGTCCAAACGAGCCTCGCGCAGGACAATCCGCAGGGACAGAACCTGATCACGCCCAACTACAAGGACACCGAGATCGGCGTGATCATCGAGGCGGTCAGCGAGATCACCGGGCGCAACTTCATCATCGACCCGCGCGTGCGCGCCAACGTGACGATGGTGTCGCGCTCGCCGCTGACGCCCGATGCCTTCTACGAGGCGTTCCTCGCGGTCCTGCAGGTGCACGGCTTCGTCGCCGTGCCCTCCGGGCAGGTGATCAAGATCATTCCGGACGCGAACGCGCGCCAGGTGCCGGCCAACGATCTGCCCGACAGCGTGAGCTCGACCTCAGACGAAGTGGTGACCCAGGTCATCGCGATCCGCAACGTGAGCGCGGCCCAGCTGGTGCCCATCCTGCGCCCGCTGATTCCGCAGTACGGCCACCTCGCCGCCTACCCCGCCTCGAACATGCTGATCATCTCGGATCGCGCCAACAACGTGAACCGCATGATCCGCATCATCCGGCGCATCGACCAGGGCGGCGACGAGGAAGTGGACGTGTTCCCGCTCGAGCACGCCTCCGCGGCGGAAGTCGTACGCGTCGTGAACGCGCTCTACCCGCCCGGCGCGCAGGCCGAGGGTGGAACGGGCGTGAAACTCGTCGCCGACGAGCGCACCAACAGCGTGCTGGTGAGCGGCGAAAAGGCCGCACGCCTTCGGCTGAAGACGCTCGTCGCGCATCTCGACACCCCGCTCGAGGCCGGCGGCGACACGCAGGTGCGCTACCTGCGCTACGCGGATGCGGAGAAGATCGCGGCCAAGCTCAAGGACCAGGCCACCGCGACGGCGGCGGTGACCGGCGGCGCGCCTCCGCAGGGCGGTGCACCCGCGGGCGGCGGCCCATCGGCGCAGCTGGACAAGAACGTCACCATCTGGGCGGACCCGGAGACGAACGCGCTCGTGATCACCGCCCCGCCCAAGATCATGCGCTCGCTCATGCAGATCATCGACAAGATCGACGTGCGTCGCGAGCAGGTGGAGGTCGAGGCGATCATCGTCGAGGTGTCCACTACCAAGGCCGCCGAGCTCGGCGTGAACTGGCTGGTCGACGGCTCGGGCGACAACTTCCTGGTTGGCGGTTTCATCCAGCCGCTCGGCACGAACGCCGGCACCATCATCGACACGATCCGCCTCATCGACGATCCGACAGCCACCGGCGCAGTGCCGCCCAGCGGCCTTACCCTCGGCGGCGGGCAAATCAACGAGACCGGCACGAGCTTCGCGGCGATCCTCAGGGCGCTGCGCTCGGACACGGACACGAACATCATCGCGACGCCGCACATCATCACGATGGACAACCAGGAGGCGCAGATCAAGGATGCGCGCGAGGTGCCATTCATTACCGGCCAGTTCACCAACACCGGCACCGTCACGGGCGGTGAAGTGACGCCGTTCCAGACGATTCAGCGCCAGGAAGTCGGCATCATTCTCAAGCTCACGCCCAAGATCAGCGAGAGCGACACGGTGCAGCTGAAGATCGAGCAGGAATCCTCGGACATCGCCCCGGCAGTCGCGGGCGCGGTGGACGTCGTGACGATCAAGCGCACCATCTCGACCAACGTGCTGGTGGAAGACGGCGCCATCCTGGTGCTCGGCGGCCTGATCCGCGACCGTGTGTCGGGCGGAGAGTCGCGCGTGCCGTTCCTGGGGAAGATCCCTGTGCTGGGCAACCTGTTCAAGGTGCAGAACTCGCAGAAGGAAAAGACCGTCCTCATGGTCTTCATCAAGCCGAAGATCCTGCGCACCGGCGAGCAGACCGCGATCCAGACCAACGACAAGTACGACCGCATCCGCGACACGCAGCAGGGCATCAACAAGGGCAAGGTCCGACTGCTGCCGCGCGAGACGCAGCCGCTGCTGCCGCCGCTGCCGCCCGCGAACCTGAATCCCAAGCCGTTCAGCGAAGACGCGCCGGCGAGCAACCCGGACAACCAGGCCAGTCCGCCGGCGACGACCTATCCGACGCCGCCGGACTCGACGGGCGCGACGGAGCCGCCCGTGGCCTCGCCACCTCCGCAGACCTCGCCGCCGCCGCAGAACCCGGCGCCTCCCCCGAGCGCGCCGCCGCCCAACAGCAGGCGACCGCCGCAGGAATCGCTCCCGAACAACTCTCAGCCGCAGCCGCCACCGAGCCTGCCACCCGAGGCATGATGAACGAAGGCGCCCTTCAGAGTCCGTCGGCGAGTGCGCAGGCAGGTCCGAATGGCGCCCAGCGCAAGCTGTCGTTTGCCTTTGCCAAGCGCCACGGCGTGCTGGTGCGCCAGGTTGGCGAAGGCATCGCCGATGCCGTGTATCGCACGGGCGCGTCGCCGCACGCCATCGCCGAGGCGCGCCGTTTCGTAGGATTGCCGCTGCGCCTGGAGCGCGTGGATTCGGACGCCTTCGACGCAATGCTGCGGCAAGCGTACGAGGCGGGCTCGAACGCCGCCATGCAGATGGTCGAAGGCCTGGACGAGACCACCGACCTCGCCCACCTCGCGCAGGAGCTGCCCGAGCCTTCGGACCTGCTCGAGAGCGAGGACGACGCGCCGATCATCCGGCTCATCAACGCCGTGCTGACGCAGGCGGTGAAGGAGAACGCGTCCGACATCCACATCGAGCCGTTCGAGAACCGCCTGGTCGTGCGCTTTCGCATCGACGGCGTGCTGCGCGAGGTCCTGCAGTCGCGGCGCGCCGTGGCGGCACTGGTGGTATCGCGCATCAAGGTCATGTCGAAGCTCGACATCGCCGAGAAGCGCCTGCCGCAGGACGGCCGCATCAGCCTGCGCATCGCGGGCCGCGCGGTGGACGTGCGCGTCTCCACCATCCCCGCGGGTCACGGCGAGCGCGTGGTGCTGCGTCTGCTCGACAAGCAGGCGGGCCGCCTCGACCTCGCTTCGCTGGGCATGGACGTGCGCACGCAGGCGGTGATGGACGACCTGATCCACAAGCCGCACGGCATCATCCTGGTGACGGGGCCGACCGGTTCGGGCAAGACCACCACGCTGTATGCCGCGCTCGAGCGCATCAACGACAATACGCGCAACATCATGACGGTCGAGGATCCGATCGAGTACTACATCGACGGCATCGGCCAGACGCAGGTCAACACCAAGGTCGAGATGACCTTCGCCCGCGGCCTGCGCGCCATCCTGCGCCAGGACCCGGACGTGGTGATGGTCGGCGAGATCCGCGACGTGGAGACGGCACAGATCGCCGTGCAGGCGAGCCTCACGGGCCATCTCGTGCTCTCCACGCTGCATACGAACAGCGCGGTCGGCGCCGTCACGCGCCTGCGCGACATGGGCGTCGAGCCGTTCCTGTTGTCTTCCTCGCTGATCGGCGTGCTCGCCCAGCGCCTGGTGCGCGTGCTCAACCCCGACTCACGCCAGCAGTACGAGGGTGGCGAGTACGAGCGGCGACTGCTGAACCTCGCGCCCGACGCGCCCGCGCCGATCCTGCATCGCCCGGGCTCCGACCTCTCGGGCGGCTACCGCGGCCGCACCGGCATCTACGAGCTGGTCGCGGTCGACGATACGATGCGCACCATGATCCACGACGGCGCGGGCGAGCACGAGC
>DASTQG010000002.1:0-2107 GCA_035761885.1 Steroidobacteraceae bacterium
CGCGCGTCGCCGGCGGCGCGAGCCTTGCCACGGAATTCGAGCGCTTCGCTGATGAAGGGGCCACGACACCGCGCGCGACGCTGATCGATCTCACCTACGGCACGTTGCGGCGCTATGGACGCGTGCAAGGGATCGTGCGGGAGCTCTCTCACCGAGGGCGCGGCGACGCGACAGTCGAGGCGCTGCTCTGGTGCTCGCTCTACGCGCTTGAGTCGCGCCGCTACGCCGACTACACCGTCGTCGATCAGGCGGTCCGCGCCTGCGGCGCCTTGGAACGCTGGAGCGCCAAGGGCTACGTCAACGCGCTGCTCCGGGGCTACCTGCGGGAGCGCGCGTCCCTCGAAGCACGCATCCAAGCGGATCCGGAAGCGCGGCATCAGCACCCGCGGTGGTGGATCGAGTGCGTGCGTCACGCGTACCCCGCGCAATGGAGCGCAGTGCTTGCCGCCGGAAACATGCATCCGCCGATGTGCCTGCGGGTAAACCGGCGTCGCTCGTCCATCGACGAATACGAGTCCCGGCTGAGAGCGGCCGGCATAGGTTCGCATCGCGTGGCGGATCAGGGCCTGCTGCTCGAGCGTCCGATGCCCGTCGAGCGGCTGCCTGGATTCGCCTCCGGCGACGTCTCGGTGCAAGATGCAGGCGCCCAGCGCGCGGTCCGCTGTCTTGACCTTGCCGCTGGCCAGCGCGTGCTCGACGCTTGCGCCGCACCGGGAGGCAAAGCGGGGCATATTGCCGAGACGGCGGATGTGGAACTCACCGCGCTGGAAGTCGATGCCGAGCGCTGCGCGCGACTCGAACGAAACCTTGCGCGTCTTGGATTCGCCGCGCGCGTCGCCAACGCGGACTGCACGCGGCCGAGTGAGTGGTGGAACGGCGTGCCGTTCGATCGGGTGCTCGCCGACGTTCCGTGCTCCGGCTCGGGCGTGGTGCGGCGCCATCCGGACATCAAGTGGCTGCGGCGCAGCGCTGACATTGCGCAGTTCGCCGCACGCCAGGCCACGATGTTGGACGCGCTTTGGCAGGTGCTTCGCCCCGATGGTAAATTGCTGTATGCCACCTGCTCGGTGTTTCCGCAGGAGAACGATGCGGTGATCGACGCGTTCATCGCACGCCAGCGCGCGGCAGGCGCTCGCGCCATTCGCGTGCCGCTTCCGGATGGCGGCGCGCCGCAGGGGCTGCCCGACGCTGGGCGCGATGGCTTCTATTACGCGCTGATCCAGAAGCAATCCTGACGCGACGCGCGATGCGCCGCATCGCTCCAGTCGGCGTGATCTTCGGCGGACTCCTGCTGCTGCTTGCCGCGGCTCCCGCGCAGGCGGAGGAAATCGAGGTGCGGGAGGTCGCGCTGCGCCGCGTCGACGAGGGTCTGTCGCTCGATGTGGACTTCGGCTTCGAGCTGACGCCTCGCCTCGCGGATATTGTGGCAAACGGCGTCCCGCTGTACTTCAGCGTCGAATTCGAGCTGACGCGGCGGCGCTGGTACTGGTTCGACGAGACCGCCGCTTCACAGCGCCTGAGCCTGCGGCTGTCCTATCATGCGTTGTCGCGGCAGTACCGCCTGTCGACGGGCCTGCTGCAGCAGAGCTTCCCCACACTCGAGGAGGCGCTCAACGTGCTCAGCCGCGTGCGTAACTGGGTGGTCGCTGACCGCACGGTCCGCCTTTCGGACGCGGACTACGAGGCGGCAGTGCGCATGCGCCTCGATACCGCGCTGCTTCCCAAGCCGTTCCAGCTTTCGGCGCTTACCGGCCGCGACCTCCATCTGGAGTCGCCTTGGAAGCGTTTTATAGTGCGGGCGCCGCGATGAAATGGCTCGTCATGATCGGCGGGGCGGTTGCAGCAGTAGGGCTCTTCCTGCTCGCCACGGCGAGCGCGGACACCACGCTCTTCGCGCGCCACTATCCGCTGCTGCTCGGGCTGAATGCTGCGCTTGCCGGGTTGCTCGCCGCCTTGGTGGCGACCCAGCTCGTACTGCTTGCGCGGGGACTGCGCGCCCGGGTGTTTGGCGCTCGTCTTACGCTGCGCCTGCTCGCACGCTTCGCTGCGCTCGCCGTGGTGCCCGGGCTGATTGTCTATGCGGTTTCGGTGCAATTTCTGACGCGGT
>DASTQG010000003.1:0-4678 GCA_035761885.1 Steroidobacteraceae bacterium
GTCGGCGGCCGAAGCGGGTTTCGCCGGCCACAAGAGCGGCCAGCACTACCAGGACCCGTTCGCGAACGAAAAGCCGCTGTTCACGATCACCGCGCAGAACGCCCAGCAGTACGCGCAGTTCCTGACTGACGGGCACAAGGCTCTGCTGAAGGCGTACCCGACGTTCAAGATGAACGTCTACCCCTCGCATCGCACGGCCGCGGTTCCCCAACGCATCTACGACGCCACCAAGCGCATCGCCACGACGGCGAACCTGGCGCAGGGTGGCAACGGCGTGACCGGCGCCGTCGAGGGCATTCCGTTCCCGATCCCCAAGCAGGGCGTCGAGGTGTTCTGGAACCACGTCCTGCGCTATCGCGCGGACTCCGCCCAGCGCCACATCGGCCAGGCCGCGCTCACCGCTAGCGGCAGCTATACGCCGGTGAAATTCCGCGACGAGTTCCTGTTCGCGTACGCGCAGGCCGGCGCAACCGAGCAGGGCCTGGACAACGTCATCATCTACTTCATCCAGGAAACGCTGGCACCGCCGCGCCTCGCGGGCGAGATCCTGCTGGTGCACGAGACGCTCGACCAGGCGCGCGAGAATCGCCGCGCGTGGCTGTACAACCCCGGCCAGCGGCGCGTGCGCCGCGCGCCGAACGTCGCGTTCGACAATCCGGGCACCGCTTCGGACAACCAGCGCACCTCGGACCAGCTGGACATGTACAACGGCAGCCCCCAGCGCTACGACTGGAAGCTGGTCGGCAAGAAGGAAATGTACGTTCCCTACAACGCGTACCGCCTGCACAGCAACAAGCTGAAGTACTCGGACATCCTCAAGCCCCAGCACATCAACCCGGACCACGCGCGCTACGAGTTGCATCGCGTCTGGGTGGTGGATTCCACGCTCAAGGCCGGCACGGATCACGTCTACAAGCGCCGCACGCTGTACGTCGACGAGGATTCCTGGCAGATCCTGGCGGTGGACTGCTACGACAAGCGCGACCAGCTCTGGCGCGTGCAGGAAGGCCACGTCATCAACTACTACGACCTGCCGACGCTGTGGACCACGCTCGAGCTGGTGATGGACCTGCAGAACCGGCGCTACCTCGCGCTGGGCCTGCAGAACGAAGAGTCGCGCAGCTACGACTTCACCATCCAGCGCACGGTGGCGGACTACCAGCCGAACGCCCTGCGCTCTCGCGGCACGCGTTAGGGGACTGTCTCCTTTTTTCGGTCCTTCCGAAAAAAGGTGACTGTCCCCTTTTCGGCATGACGCGACCCCGCTCTTTTCCGATCTGCGGCTGCGCGGCCCTCGTGGCCGCGCAGGCGTTTGCGCAGGAGCCGCTGCCCGAATACTCGATCGTCGCACCGCTCGCGCCCAAGTCGCTGCTGCTCGACGCCGCGCGCGCGGGTGCGCGACTCGTCGTCGCAGGCGAGCGCGGCATCGTGCTCACCAGCGACGATGAGGGCAAGACCTGGAAGCAGGCCAAGGTGCCGACGCGCGCCACGCTCACCGGTGTCTATTTCGTGGACGACAAGCACGGCTGGGTGGTCGGGCAGGACGAAGTGATCCTGCGGACCGAGGACGGCGGCGCGAACTGGCAGCTCACGCATTCGGCGCCCGAGAAGGAGCAACCGCTCCTCGACGTGTGGTTCAGGGATCGCGATCACGGTCTGGCGATCGGCGCGTACGGCACGATGCTCGCCAGCAGCGACGGCGGGCGCACCTGGGAACAGCGCACGTTCGATGCGCAGCCGCTCGACTCACCGAAGGGCAAGGCTCCGCCGCGCGCCGCGCCCGCCGCTGCGGAATCCGGCGAGGACGAGTTCGACGAGGCCACATCGCCGAGCGACGTGCACCTGAACGCCATCGTGCAGGCACCCGGCGGACGCCTCTACATCGCCGGTGAGGCCGGGCACCTGTTCCGCTCGGACGATTTCGGTCAGACCTGGATCGTGCTGCCTTCGCCGTACGAAGGCTCCTTCTTCGGCATCCTGCCGCTCGACGCCGATGCGCTGCTCGCCTTCGGGCTGCGCGGCAATCTGTTTCGCTCGAACGACCAGGGACGCACCTGGACGCAGATTCCCTCGGGCACCGAGGCCATGCTCACCGACGGCGCGCGCATCGACGAGGACAGCGTGGTGCTCAGCGGCCTGGCGGGAACGCTCCTCGTCAGCAACGATGACGGCGCGAGCTTCAACATCAGCCAGCAGTCCGATCGCAAGGGCCTCGCCAGCGTGATCGCGCTCGATGCCAGGCGCTTCGTGGTCGCGGGCGAGGGTGGCGTGAGGACGCTGTCGCCGTGAGCGCGCCCACCGGCAAGACCCCCGCTTTCGTCGACGCCCTCGGGCGCATCGTGTTCGCGAACCGCACGCTCGTCATGGTGCTGTTCGCCATCGTGACCCTGGTGCTCGGAGCGCTCGCGCTCGGCGGCCTGCGCATCGACGCTTCGTTCACCAAGCAGCTGCCGCTCGGCCACGAGTACATGCAGACCTACCTCGACCCGAAGGCCGAGGAGTTTCGCGGCGCGAATCGCATCCTAATTGCGCTGGTCGCGCGCGACGGCAACATGTTCACGCCGGAGTTCTTCGCCGCGCTGAAGAAGGCCACCGACGAGGTGTTCTTCATCCCCGGCGTCGACCGCTCGCGCATGCAGTCCCTGTACACGCCGAACGTGCGCTACACGGAAGTGGTCGAGGACGGCATCCAGGCGGGCAACGTCATTCCGGCGGATTTCCAGCCCACGCCCGAAGGCCTCGCGCGCGTGCGCGAGAACATCCTGAAAGCCGGCATCGTGGGCCGACTGGTGGCAAATGATTTCTCCGGAGCGATCGTCAGCGCGACGCTCCAGGACGTGGATCCGCAGACCGGCGCGCCGCTGGACTACATTCGCGTGGCGCGCGACCTGGAGGAGAAAGTCCGCGATCAGCTCCAGGGCACCGGCGTGGGGGTGAAGGTGGATGCCGCCACACCCGCCTTCGACATTCACATGATCGGCTTCGCCAAGGTGATGGGCGACATCGCCGACGGCTCGCTCGCGGTGGCGATCTTCGCGGGCATCACCGTCCTGCTCACGTTGTTCTTCGTGTGGGTCTACATCCAGTCGTTCCGCGTCGCGCTGGTGCCCGTCGTGTGCTCGATGGTCGCGGTCATCTGGCAGCTCGGCCTGCTGGTGCTGCTCGGCTACGGCGTGGATCCGCTCGGCATTCTCGTGCCGTTCATCATCTTCGCCATCGGTGTCAGTCACGGCGTGCAGAAGATCAGCGCCGTGAGCGATGCGGTGGTGGACGGCGCCGACATGAACGAGGCGGCCAAGCGCACGTTCCGCGCCCTGTTCATTCCGGCCATCGTCGCGCTGCTCGCCGACCTGGTCGGCTTCGTCACGATCCTGCTCATCCCGGTGCGCGTGATCCAGGAAATGGCCGTGACCGCCAGCCTGGGCGTGGGCGTGGTGATCCTCACGGACCTGATCCTGCTGCCCGTGCTCGTCTCATTCGTGAAGGCCGACGCCGGCTACCGCGACCGCATCGTGCGGCGCACGGCGCACCTGCGCAGGGCGTGGGATGGCCTGGCGCGCATCGCCGACCGCGGACCGGCGATGGCAATCATCGTGCTCGCGATCGTGATCGGCGTGCTCGGCTTCATCAAGGGCAAGGAAACGCCCATCGGCGACACGCAGGCGGGCGTCCCGGAGCTGCGGCCCGACTCGCGCTACAACCAGGACACCGACGTCATCACCAGCAAGTTCTCGATCGGTGTCGACATCATCAACGTGATCGTCGAAACGGCGCCGGATGGCTGCATCGACTACGACGTGATGACCGCGATCGACGACTTCGCCTGGCACATGGCCAACGTGGAAGGCGTGCAGGACGTGGTGGCGCTGCCCGGCATCATGAAGGTCGTGAGCGCCGGCTGGAACGAGGGGAGCCTCAAGTGGCGCAACATCCCGCGCAACCAGCAGCAGATGGTGCAGGCACAGGCTTATCTCGAGACCAGCACCGGCCTGTTCAACCGCGACTGCAGCGTGATGCCGGTAATGATGTTCACCACCGACCACCGGGCCGCGACCATCGAGCGCGTGGTGGAGCAGGTCAAGCTCTGGCGCGCCGAGAACCCGACGCCGAAGGCGAAGTTCCGCCTGGCGACCGGCAACGTCGGCGTGATGGCCGCGACCAACGAGGAAGTGAAGGCCAAGGAATTCCCGATTCTCGGCGGCGTATTCGCGGCCGTGATCCTGATGTGCCTGATCATGTTCCGCTCGGTGGCGGGAACGCTGTGCGTCATCCTGCCGCTGGCACTGGTGTCGATCCTTTCGTACACGGTGATGGCGTTTGCGGGCATCGGATTGAAGGTGTCGACGCTGCCGATGATCGCGCTCGGTGTCGGCATCGGCGTGGACTACGGCATCTACCTCTTCAGCCGCATGCAGGAGTATCTGCGCCAGGGGCTCTCGGTGCGCGAGGCGTATCACGAGACACTGCGCGTCACCGGCGCGAGCGTGATCTTCACGGGCATCACGCTGGCGATCGGCGTGGTCACCTGGGTGTTCTCGCCGCTGAAGTTCCAGGCGGATGTGGGCATCCTGCTCACGTTCCTGTTCCTGGTGAACATGCTGGGAGCCATCTTGCTGCTGCCCGCGCTCGCGGCGTGGCTGGTGCGTGACAAGCGCAACACCGCACAGGCGCAGCCGCG
>DASTQG010000004.1:0-2014 GCA_035761885.1 Steroidobacteraceae bacterium
GACCGGCCCGCTGCGAGGGCGACATGTCGAGAAGCTTGCGTACCTTCCAGGTGGATGCGTTCACTTCGCGCCTGTTCACGGGCAATCCCGCGGTAGTGGTGCTGGATGCCGACGGACTGGACGAGGCGTGCATGCAGACCATCGCGCGCGAGCTCGGCGGGGGCGACACCGCATTCGTACAGGCGCCCGGCGGCCCCGATCACGACCTGCGCATTCGCTTCTTCACGCCGACGCGCGAGGTGCCGTTCGTCGGCCACGCCACCCTGGCGGCCCACGTGGTGCGCGCCCAGGCGTTGCGCATCGACACGCAGCGCCTGCGCCAGCTTTCCGGCACCGGGCTCGTCGAAGTGGAAGTGAAACGCGCACGCGAGAGTGCTTACGTGAGCATGCGCCAGCAGGCCGCGGCGCGCGTGCGTTCGATCGAGCACGGCGAGCTGGACCAGCTGCTCGATGCGCTCGGCATCGGCAGCGCCGATCTCGATGCGCGCTGTCCGATCGAGGTCTACGCACTGCGCAGTACGCGGCTGCTCCTCGCGCTGCGCAGCCACTCCGCGCTGACGAGGCTCAAGCCCGATCTCCCCGCCCTCGCACGTCTCACGCCGCACCTGGGCGCCGACGGCTATTTCATCTTTACGTTCGACGGACCACCCGAAGGCTGCCTCACGGAGGCGCGCATGTTCTGTCCCGCGATCGGCATTGCCGAGGATGCGGTGAGCGGCAACGCGCACGGCATGCTGGGCGCGTACCTGGTGCGGCACGGACTGATCGAGGCGCGTGAGGGCGCGGCGCGCTTTCGCGGCTCGCAGGGAACGGTGCTCGGTCGGCCCGGCCAGGTGGACATCGAAGTGCAGGTGGAACGCCGCGAGCCCGTCGCGGTGCGCGTCTCCGGCACGGGCGTCGTCGTCTTCGCCACCACTCTCACTTTCTAGGGTGAGCCTGCCTGCGTGGCAGGGCGATCGCCAGCAGCGCACAACCGAGCAGCGCACTCGCGACCGAACCCGCCAGCACTCCCAGCTTCACCAGCTCGTAGTAGCGCGGTTCCTGCAACTCGAACGCGAGCGAGCCGATGAAGAGGCTCATGGTGAAGCCGATGCCCCCGATCGCCGCGATGCCGAGCAGTGCCGCGTGGCTTGCGCCGTGCGGTCGCGGCGCCAGCCCTGTGCCGATGGCGAGCGCGGTGGCCCCGTAGATACCAAGCGTCTTGCCCGCCACCAGGCCCACGATGATGCCCAGAGGGATGGATTCGCGCAGGACATCAGGGGATACGTTGCCCAGACCGACGCCCGCGTTGGCGAGCGCGAACAAAGGCAGGATGCCGAACGCTACCCACGGGTGCAGGCGCTGCTCCAGGGCATATCCCAGATTGCGGCCGCCGGAGGCGGCCATCGGAATCGCGAGCGCGGTAGCGACGCCCGCCAGCGTCGCGTGCACACCTGATTTGAGCACGCACGCCCAGGTCGCAAGGCCGAACAGCAGATAGGGCGCGAGCCGGCGCACGTTGGCGTAGTTCAGCGCCGCGAGCACGGCGACGCCGAGCACGCCGCCTGCCAGCATGACTGGCGACAGCTGCTCGGTGTAGAAAACGGCGATCACCACGATCGCGCCCAGGTCGTCGACGATCGCCACCGCGGTGAGAAACACCTTGAGCGCGAGCGGCACGCGCGTGCCGAACAGCGAGAGCACGGCGAGCGAGAAGGCGATGTCCGTCGCGGTCGGAATCGCCCAGCCGCGGCGCGCGATCGGATCGTCGTTCAGGACCACGTACAGGATCGCGGGCAGCACCATCCCGCCGATGGCGGCGATCACGGGTAATGCGAGGCGCGCTCGCGAGGACAGCTCGCCCTCGATCGCTTCGCGCTTGATCTCCAGGCCCACCACCAGGAAGAAGACGGCCATGAGCCCGTCGTTGATCCAGTGCAGCACGCTCTTCGACAGCGCCGGAATGCCGGGACTGAGCGTGTGCGCGAGCACGGCCTGGTACGCATCGCTCCACGGCGAGTTCGCGATGACAATA
>DASTQG010000005.1:0-3358 GCA_035761885.1 Steroidobacteraceae bacterium
CTGAAGCGGCGCCCGCTGCGCATCCCGCCGCTGCTGCAGGGAGCAGCGTCGGCTTCGCAGAACGCTATGGCGCCTCGCTGGAACCACGGCTCGAGGATCTCGCGCTGGTGTACACGTTCTCTCCGCTCATCACCTGGCCGACGATCTTCGCCATGTTCGTTTTCGGACTGGCTGCAGGTCGCGCGCGTGCCTTCGGCAGCTTCCATGCGCTGCTCGAGCTTGCGCGGTTGCGCTGGGGCACGATCCTCGCGATCGCGGTGGCCGGGAACCTCCTCTATGCAAGCTTCGGCCGCAGCGGTGGCAGCGTGCTGCTGTCGGGGCTCGCCTTCGGCGTGCTGCCGATCGCCGGACCGCTGCTCGCGCTCATCTACGTCCGGGGCGTGTGGGCATGGTTCGAGCGACACCAGGAGAGCCTGCTCGCGCGAGCGCTCGAGGCCGCAGGGCGGCTGTCGCTGACGAACTACCTGATGCAGTCGGTGGTGTGCGCGTTGCTGCTGGAGAGTTTCGGCCTGGATCTCGGGCTGCGCCCGGCAGCGTTGCTCGCGCTGGCAGTGGCGCTTTTCACGGCGCAGCTGGCGTTCAGCCTGATCTACCTGCGCTTCTTCCGGCTGGGTCCCGCGGAATGGCTGCTGCGCAGGCTGACCTACGGATGAAAAGGGGACATTCACATTTTGCGGGGACTGTGCCCGCGAAAATGTGAATGTCCCCTTTTGCTACTCGAACGCGCGCGGGTTGATGTCGATGTCGGCCTGGCGGCGCAGCTCTTCGATGTAGCCCGTCACTTCGCCCTGCGCGATGCCACCTTCGATCTGGCGCACCAGCATCTGACGCTGCTCGGGCGCCTGCGCAGTCGCGCCGACGCGCACCGAGCTCAGGGCGAACAGACCGTAACCGCTCGGCATGGCCACGCCGTCGTACACAGGGGATTGTGCGGGCTTGGGCGAGGAGAACACCGCCTGGCGCAAGCCGTCGGGCAGATCCGGGTCGGTGCGCGTCACGAACTTTGGTCCCTGCGTGGCGATCTTGAGTTCGTCGACCACCGCCTTCCACGGTGTGCCGGCCTTGAGCTTTGCGAGCGCCGCTTCGCCTCGGGACTTCGCGAGCGCCTCGGCTCCTTCGCGCTTGACGGCCCGCACGATTTCATCGCGCACTTCCGCTAGCGGGCGCTGCGCGGGCTTCTTGTGATCCTCGGAACGCAGCACGACGACGTGTCCGGGCTCCAGCTCGATCGGCTCGCTGTTCTCACCGCCGAGCACGCGCTCCGAGAAGGCGGCGGCAATGATCTCGGGATTCGACGCGAACGGGCCGCCGCCGACGTTGCGCTGGAAGCCGGGGACGGTCTGCACCGTGGCGCCCACGTCTTTCGCCGCGGCATCGAGATTGTCGATGTTCTCGAACGCGCTCACCGCGAGCGTTTCCTGGCGCTCGGTGAACTGCTTCTCCGCCTGCGCGGTGCGGTACTCGGTCGCCAGCTCCTCGCGCGCCTGCTCGAAAGTCTTCTGCTTCCCAGACTCGATGCCTTCCAGGCGCACGATGTGATAGCCGAACTCGCTGCGCACCGGGCCACGGATCTCGTTGGGCTGCATCGAGAACACGGCGTCCGACAACGGGCCTGTGAAGAAGCTCTTTTCCAGCCAGCCGAGATCGCCGCCCTGCTGGGCGGAGCCCGCATCCTCGGAATGCTGGCGCGCCAGGGCCGCGAAATCAGCGCCGGGCGCCTTCGCCTTGGCGAGCAGGTCATCCGCCTTCTTGCGGGCGGCCGCCTCGTCCGCGCCCTGCCCCACGTTCACCAGGATGTGGCGCGCATGGCGGCGCTCGGGCTCGACGAAGCGTTCCTTCTGCTGCTCGTACTCGGCGCGCAGCACGTCGTCGTTCACCGCGACGTCCCCGCCCATGTTCGCGACCTCGAGCTCAACGTACTTGAGCGTCACGGTTTCGGGCGTCATGAAGCGCTGCGGATTCTTCGCGTAGTAATCGGCGATCGCCTTCTCATCGGGGGTGATCGCAGCCTCGAGGGTGGCCGGATCGATCACCGCCCAGGACACCTCGCGCTCCTGGTTCTGCAGCGCGTGCGCGCGCTCGATCTCGGCGGGCGTGGCGAAGGAGGATGCGCTGATCGCCGCCTGCACCTGCGCGATCTGCAACTGGCGGCGCACGTCCTCGCGGAAGGACGCGGTCGTGAAACCCTGGTTGGCGAGCACGCGCTTGGCGACTTCGTCGTTGTACTTGCCGTCGAGCTGGAACATCTCTTCCTGCTCGATCGCGCGCCGGATGTCCTCGTCGCGCACGCGGTAACCGAGCTGGTTCGCGTGCTGCTCGATCAGCAGGCGGCGCACGAAACTGTCCACCAGGTCGTTCTGCAGCCGCGTGCGCAGCTCCTGCGGCACTTCGCCGCGCAACTGCTGCTGGTACATCGTGAGCTGGTTCTGGTAGACGCGGTTGACCTCCTGCAGCGGGATCTTGGTCGACAGCGACCAGAACGGCTGCTCGTGGCCTTTCACCTTGGCCGCGTAGCTCTCCTGACCGAAGCCCGTCTCCACGCCCCAGAAGATGAACGTGATGCCGATGAGGCCAATGACGATGCCCGCCACCCAGCCGGTGATCTTGTCGTGGATCTTCTGCAGCATGCGAGAGGTTCTCTATAGCAAGCGGGCACCGATCGACGGTGCCCGCGGCTGGAATAGTTGGCGGAGCGGACGGGACTCGAACCCGCGACCCCCGGCGTGACAGGCCGGTATTCTAACCAGCTGAACTACCGCTCCGGTCAAGAGAAGCTAAGCGCTTGACTGTTCAGGCCTTTGGCCGAACAGGGCGCGCATTGTACAGATCGGCGGGGGCGGTTGCCATTGGGTTCGAGATGAAGTTGGTGGGTGCTGACGGGATCGAACCGCCGACATTCGCCGTGTAAAGGCGACGCTCTACCAGCTGAGCTAAGCACCCACGGACCCTGGTCGCTCGCTCGCGCCGGGTCGGATCCTTCACGGTCGTTCTTCGCGCCACCTTAGCCGCAACGGCGCGGCCGCTGCAAATGCGGCATCGGACCTGCGCTCGCCGTAGCGCAGTCGGCCGCGATTGATTTTCCCGGCCCCTGCGTCTCACCGACAGTCGCGTGCATGGAGTTGCGCTCTTGTCACTCACTCGTCTGTTGCGGCCGACACTGGCCTGCCTGTTCGGCCTCGCCCTGTCGTGCGCGTGCGCGGCCGCCGATCTGGACCTGAGCCGCTATCGCGGCAAGGTCGTCGTGGTCGACTTCTGGGCCTCCTGGTGCGCCCCGTGCCGCCAGTCCTTTCCCTGGCTCAACGCCATGCAGGAGAGATACGGGCGCGAAGGCCTGGTCGTGATCGGAATCAACGTCGAC
>DASTQG010000006.1:0-2146 GCA_035761885.1 Steroidobacteraceae bacterium
GCGGGCGGCGGACCGCTGGGGGCGTTCTACGAGCTCGGGGTCCTGCACGCGCTCGGGGAGGCGATCGAAGGCCGGGATCTGACCGACTTCGATGTGTACGTGGGGGTCAGCTCCGGCGCCCTGGTGGCGTCGGGTCTCGCCAATGGCTTCGACACGACCGAGATGGGAGCGATCTTCATCGAGGACGAGTCGACGCGATACCCGTTCAGGCCGGGCATGCTGCTGCGGCCCGCGGTCGGGGAGTATCTGCGGCGCGCGCGGCAGGTGCCCGGGGTAGTGACCGGCATGGTCGCCGAATATGCGCGTGAGCCACTGCAGAATCTGTGGCCGGCAAGCGTGGGTTCCCTGGAAAAGCTCGTGCCGACGGCGCTCTTCGACAATGCACCGCTCGAGAGCTATCTGCACAAGGCGTTCAGCACGAACGGGCACACGGACGACTTTCGCAAGCTGCGACATCACCTCTATGTCGTTGCGACGAACCTGAATACCGGAGAGTCGGTGCGCTTTGGCGAGCCGGGCAACGACCGCGTACCGGTTTCCCGGGCGGTGTGCGCCAGCACCGCGCTGCCCGGCCTGTACTCCGCGGTGGAGATCGACGGCCAGTTCTTCGTGGACGGCGCGCTGATTCGCACCATGAACGCATCGCTCGCCCTGGAGGAGGGCTGCGGTCTCGTCATCTGCATCAATCCGCTCGTCCCCTTCGATGCGTCGCGTGCGCCGACCCGCCGGAACGCCAACCTCGCGGATGAAGGCCTGCCCACGGTGCTCGCACAGACTTTCCGTGCCCTGATTCACTCGCGCATGCAGGTGGGCATGGCCAGCTATCGCGCCCGGTTTCCCCAGGCCACGACGCTGTTGATGGAACCTGACCGAAACGATGAGCAGCTGTTCTTCGCGAACGTCTTCCGATATGCCGGCCGGCGCCGGCTGGTGGATCACGCCTACCAGTGTGCTCGTCGCGATCTGCGCGCGCAGGCGGACGTGCTGGGACCGCTGCTGCGGCGGCACGGGTTGGAGCTGAACACTGCGGTACTGGACGAAAGGAATCGTTCGTTCTCGAGCGCAGGCAGGCAGCGCCGCGAGCGCACGCGCTCGACCGCGCAGCGACTGGCCAAGGCGCTCGGTCGTCTCGAAACCGAGCTCGCCAAGTCGAGCGCGCGTGCCTGACCCGTGCGATGGCCGCCCGTTTCTGGCGTGGGATGCTCGCGTGCGAGCTCGCAATCGCCGCAGCGGTAGCGTGGATCTGCGCCAAGTTGCTCGCGCTTTCCACGCCCGGTGCGATCGGCGTCGCGTTGCTCACACTGGTCGCGATCCTGTTCCTGTTCGTCATGGCGTCGTACGCGCTGGCGTTCGCCTCGCGCGCGGCCTCCGGTTCGCCGCGCATCGGGTACACGCTGAGGGCATTGCTGACCGAGCCAGCGGCCTTCGGGCTCGCGCAGGTCTCGATGGCCATCGAGCCGTGGATGCGCGTGCGCGATACGCCCGTGCCGTCCGGCGGGGCGCTCGTGCGGCCGGTGTTGCTGATTCACGGTGTGCTGTGCGATCGCGGTGTCTGGCGCCGCATCCAGGGCCGGCTGCGTGCGGCTCGATTCGCCCCCGTTCGTGCGGTCGACCTGGAGCCGCTGCGTTCCGATCTCGACAGCTGTGTCTCGCGCATCGAGGAGGAACTACTGCGCCTGCATCGCGAGAGCCGCGGTGCGCGAGTCGCGATCGTTGCGCACAGCATGGGCGGCCTGGTCGCACGCGCGGCTCTCCAGTCCCTCGGCCCCGGCATCATCAGCCGCATCGTCACCGTCGCATCGCCCCATCACGGCACGGCGCTCGCCCATTGCCTGCCATGCAAAGCGGGGCAGCAGATGCGTCCGGCTTCCGCGTGGCTGCAACGCCTGAACGCGGCTCAGGAGGGGCGGTTCGCCGTGCCCGTGACCAGCATCTACAGTTTAGAGGACAACCTCTTGGCGCCGGCGCGAAGCGCGGAACTGCGTGGCGCCGAGCTGCGCGAGATCGCCGGAGTCGGCCACTTCGGGCTGCTGAGATCGCGGCGCGTCCTCGATGCACTCGTCGCAGCGTTGGCGCCTGCGTGAGCTCAGGGGAATTCATGCGACGCCTCGAGGAGCTGTTGGCGCGCAAGCGCTCGCTCGAGGAG
>DASTQG010000007.1:0-3209 GCA_035761885.1 Steroidobacteraceae bacterium
GAGCGCGCGCATCTCGCCGCGCTCCGTGCATCGCTACCGCAGGCTGGTGGGCCTGTTCCGCGAAACGCTGTCGCACGGCATCGTCATCGCCGCGCAGAGCGCGGCGGACGCCGAGCGTTTCAAGTCCATCGGCGCGAGCCCCGAGCGCACCCACGTCATCGGCAACATCAAGTTCGACTTCGAGTTGCCCCGGGGGCTCACGGAGCAGGCGGCGCAGCTGCGTCGCCAGTACGCCGATACACGTCCGGTCTGGATCGCGGGCAGCACGCACGAGGGCGAGGAAGAGATCGTCCTCGACGCGCACGCCTCGGTGCGGCGCGAGCTCAACGATGCGCTGCTGGTGCTGGTGCCGCGCCATCGCACCCGCTTCGAGAGCGTCGCGGCGCTGCTCAGGCGCCGCGGCATCCCGTTCGTCGCGCGCAGCTCGCGCCAGCAGGCGAGCGAGCGCACCGAAGTGATGCTGCTCGACACGCTCGGCGAGCTGATGACGTTCTATGCCGTTTCGGACGTCGCGTTCGTCGGCGGGAGCCTGGTGCCGATCGGCGGGCACAACCTGCTCGAGCCCGCGGCGCTCGGACTGCCGATCCTGACGGGGCCCCACAATTTCAACGGCGAAGACATCGCGCGCCTGTTCGCGCAGGTGGGCGCGGCGAACGTGGTCGCCGGCGCAGGCGAGCTCAGTGCCGAAGTGCTGCGGTTGCTGAAAGACGAAGCAGCGCGGGCCGAAATGGGCGGCGCTGGGCGCAAGGCCATCGACGAGAACCGCGGCGCCCTGCAGCGCCTGCTCGCCCTGATCGATCCGCTGCTAGGTACCGGATACTTGCAATAGTTGGCATTCCCGGAGGCGCAGCGCCGGGAATGCCAACTATTGCAAGTATCCGGTACCTCTTAGCTGCCGGCCTGTGTGGTCGGTGTGGTCTGAGTCGTCCGAGGCGGCTGTTCCGGCGTCGCGCCCGGAGGCTGACCCTCGAGCTGGCCGGGCCGCGGTACCGCCGTCGGCACCTTCAGCCAGCCGTTGATCTCCTCGATGTCCTTCACACCGAGGATGCCGGCGGCCTGCTTCAGTCGCACGATGTTCACGAGGTAGTCGTAACGGCTGCGGGCGTAGTTGGTTTCCGCCTGTGCGAGCGTGCGGCGCGCGACCAGGACGTCGACCGCCGTGCGTGTGCCCACCTCGTAGCCGGCTTCGGTCGCCTGCAGTGCCGTGCGGCTGGATTCGCGCGCCTGCTTGAGCGCCTGCACGCGTGAGACCTCGGCGAGCACGCCCAGATACGCATCGCGCGTCTGGCGTTCGGTTTCGCGCGTCGTGCGCTCCAGGCGTTCGCGCGCGGCGCGATGCAGGTAGACGGCTTCGCGCACGCTCGAACGCACTGCCCCGCCGCTGTAGATGGGGAAGAAGACCTGCAGCGCCACCTGGTCCTGCGTGATGTCGCTGTCCGAGGGCGAGCTGCTCACCACGGGCAGGCCCGACTGCGGATCGGGCACGGTGTTGATGTCGGTGCCCTCGCTGTCGGTGTTGCCGCGTGTCGCGACGATGTCGATCGACGGCAGGTGCCCTCCGCGGCGGATGCTGATGGTGTCGCGCGCGATCTCGGCCGCGAGCCGGCTGGAAATGAGCGCGAGATTCTGTTCCATCGCCGTGTCGACCCACTGTTGTTCGTTCGCCGGCGCGGGGATCATGAGCGGCATGGTATCGGTGGGCGCGGCGAACACGTCCACCGTCTCGCCCGTGAGCTCGCGCAACAGCTCGATCGCCGTGGCGAGATTGCGCTTGGCCAGGATGACGGCCGCGCTGCCGTTGTCGTGCGCAGCGCGCGCTTCCTGCACGTCGGTGATCGCGATGAGGCCGACCTCGAAACGCTTCTCGGCCTGTTCGAGCTGGCGGGCGATCGCATCGCGCGCCGTTTCCTCTGACTGCAGCGTGTCGCGCGCCGCCAGCACGTCGAAATAGCGCTGCGAAACCCGCAGCATCAGGTCGAGCTGGGCGGCCTGATAGTCCGCTTCGGCCTGCGCCACCTGGCTGCTGGCCTGCTTGAGCGTCATCCAGCGATCCCAGCGGAACACGGGCTGGACCAGCTGCAGCTGGTACTGCATGAAGTCGTCTTCGGATTCGGTCAGCGCGGCGACGTTGCGCACCTCGCCGTTGAGCGGGTTGACCTGCGCAATGGTGCGCGAGCCATCCGATTCGCGCTTTCCCATGCTCCCGTTGGCGTCGAAAGCGGGGAGCAGGCCGGAGAGGGCCCGCGGCTTGGCCTCCATCGCGGCCAGCCGGTTCGCCTCAGCCTCCCTTACGAGCGGGTCGTTCTGCAGGGCCCGCTGATAAACTTGAATCAGATCATCAGCTTGTGCACTCGAAGCACAGGCGAGCAGGGCGCTCAGGCTCAGGGCGAGGCGAATTCGTCCACGCATCCGACTTTCCTTCTGGAAGGCCCCGGTCTCTCGGGGACAGTTGGTGTTGTATAAGACTATATCACCCGGCTATCGTCGACAAGGCACTTGGGACAGCCCGCTCCAAACTGTGTTCAGTACTCCGGGATCGAGGTGTCCAGTTCCCTCGACCACGCCAGGATGCCGCCGGTGAGGTTGGCGACGGACCGGAACCCGGATTGCTCGAGGAAGCGCGCAACTTGCAGGCTGCGCCGGCCGGAGCGGCACAGCACGACGGTCTCGCGCGCCGGATCGAGCTCGCCGAGGCGCTGCGGGATCTCGTTCATCGGCACGTGCACGGTGCCCGGCACGTTCGCGATCTGCAATTCCCACTCCTCGCGCACGTCCAGGAGCACCGCATCGTTGCCGGCTTCGCGGCGGCGCACGAACTCGGTCGGGGTGACTTCGCTGACCAAGGCGCCTCTCAAAAGGCGAAAGGAGAGGGATGCGGGGCGTTCTGGAGGGGCGCGATCACGGTCTCGAACAGGGGCTCGCGAACCCACTCGGTCTCGCTGACGCGCCGGATGAGGAGCGCCTCCATGACCGGCGCCTGACCCAGGACGAGGAACAGCCGTCCGCCGATCTTCAGCGCGCGCTCGAAGCGTGAATCGTAGAGCGGGAGCGATCCGGTCACCGCGATGGCGTCGTAGCGATCGCGCTCTTCCAGTGTCATCGCATCGAGCGTTTCGAGCGTGATGCCGCCGATGCCGGAGGCACGCACGTTCTCGCGCGCACGCGCGGTGAGGTCCTGGTGCAGCTCGATCGAGCGCACCGAGCCCGCA
>DASTQG010000008.1:0-2616 GCA_035761885.1 Steroidobacteraceae bacterium
CGTTCGGTGATCGTGTACGCGCAACGCGTGCGCGAGGCGTTCGGCGACGTGCCCGTCGTGGTCGGAGGCATCGAGGCCAGCCTGCGGCGCATCGCGCACTTCGACTACTGGTCCGAGAAAGTGCGCCGCTCGATCCTGCTCGACGCGCGCGCGGACCTGCGGGTGTACGGCAACGCCGAGCGCCAGATCGTCGAGATCGCGCACCGCCTCGCGGCCGGTGAGTCCATCGATCAGATCACCGACATTCGCGGCACGGCGTTCGTGCGCCGGAGCGCGCCCGCGGACTGGTACGAAATCGACTCCACCACGCTCGATACGCCCGGGCCGCTGAACCCGCCCGTGGATCCGTATGCGATGGAAGAGGATCGGCGCGGCGCGCCGCTGGCGTCGGCCGCGCCGCAGGTTGCGGCGGGCAACAGCGCAGCGGGCAACGAGATCCGCGTGCCGCTCGCGAGCATCCGGCACCTGCGGCATCAGCGCGAAGTGCCGAACGCGGCGCGCGAGCGCAGCGTCATCCGCATGCCCTCGTTCGAGCAGGTGCAGGCCGATGCGATGCTGTACGCGCATGCCTCGCGCATCCTGCACCTGGAGAGCAACCCGGGGAACGCGCGCGCCCTGGTGCAGCAGCACGGCGACAGCGACGTGTGGCTGAATCCGCCGCCGATTCCGCTCAGCACGCGCGAGATGGACGCGGTGTACGAGCTGCCCTACACGCGCCGTCCGCATCCCGCGTACGGCGATGCGCAGATTCCCGCGTACAAGATGATCCGCTTCTCGGTGTCGATCCAGCGCGGCTGCTTCGGCGGCTGCACGTTCTGCTCGATCACCGAGCACGAGGGCCGGATCATCCAGAGCCGTTCCGAGGATTCGGTGATCCGCGAGATCGAGACCATCCGCGACAACGTGCCGGGCTTCACCGGCGTGATCTCCGACCTGGGCGGGCCCACTGCGAACATGTATCGCCTCGCGTGCAAGAGCCGCGAGATCGAGTCCGCGTGCCGGCGGCCCTCGTGCGTGTACCCGGGCGTATGCCCCAACCTCGATACCGATCACGCGCCGCTGATCAAGCTGTACCGGCGCGCCCGCTCACTGCCGGGAGTGCGCAAGGTGCTGATCGGCTCGGGCGTGCGCTACGACCTTGCGATTCATACGCCCGAGTACGTGAAAGAGCTCGCGCAGCATCACGTCGGCGGCTACCTCAAGATCGCGCCCGAGGCGATCGGCGAAGGCCCGCTTTCGAAGATGATGAAACCGGGCGTCGGCACCTACTATCGGTTTCGCGAGTTGTTCGATCGCTACTCGAAGGAGGCGGGCAAGGAGCAGTACCTGATCCCGTACTTCATCGCTGCGCATCCGGGCACGACGGACGAGGACATGCTCGAGCTCGCGTTGTGGCTGAAGCAGGAAGGCTATCGCGCGGACCAGGTGCAGGCGTTCCTGCCCTCGCCGATGGCGACCGCGACTGCCATGTATCACTCGGGCAAGAATCCGCTGCGGCGAATCACGCGCAACAGCGAGGGTGTGCACATTCCCAAAGGGTTGCGCATCCGCCGCCTGCACAAGGCGTTCCTTCGCTATCACGACGCCAACAACTGGCCGCTCCTGCGCGAGGCGCTGCAGCGCATGGGCCGGTCCGATCTGATCGGCAACGGCAAGCGTCATCTCGTGCCGACTTATCAGCCTGCGGGCACGGGCGGCAAGCCGGAAGGCGCACGCGCTCCGCGCGGCCGTTTCGCAACTCAGCACACCGGCCTGCCGAAGACCCCGCGGGCGCGCCGAAGCAACTCCCGCTAGGCCGTTCCGAGGCCTCGCCGCGGCCCAGAGGCTTGTCAATTTTTCCCGGCGGGCGGGCTTCCCGCGCCATTTCGGGGCATCGAATCCCGAAACGCGCGTTTCGACCGCACCGTGGCGACGCTGCAGGGGCTGGCGTTGCCTGCAGGCGACGCTTACAGGGCCTTGCGGCGGGCCGCGCATCGCTAGAATGGCCGCCCTTTGCTGGCCGGGGCATACGCCCGGCGACGCTGCTCCATGAAACTCAAGAGTATTGCCATCGCGGCTGCTTTCGGCGCCGTTACCGTCGGCGCGTGGGCGTATGCGAATCGCCCCGCGAGCGAGCCCGCATGGCCTTCGCGCGTGCAGGGCTTCGCGTTCTCGCCGTACCCGGAGGAGCAGGATCCTTCCCGCGGCGACTTCCCCTCGCTCGCGCAGATCGAATCGGACCTCGCGCTGCTGGCGGGCAAGACGCACCGCGTGCGCACCTACAGCACGGCCGGCTCGCTCGAAGCGGTGCCCCAGCTCGCGCGCAAGCACGGCATCGACGTCACCGTCGGCGCTTGGATCAACTCGAACCTGGTCGACAACGAGGCGGAGCTCGCGCGCGCCACGAAGCTCGCGAAGGAGCAGCGCAATGTCGTGCGCGTGCTGGTCGGCAACGAAGTCGTGCTGCGCAACGACGTGCCGGTCGCCACGCTCATCAGCTACCTCGATCGCACCCGCGCGCGCGTCTCCCAGCCGGTGGGCACGGCGGAGCCCTGGCACGTGTGGCTGAAGCATCCGGAGCTCGCCGAGCACGTCGATTTCATCTCGATCCATTTGTTGCCGTACTGGGAAGGCATC
>DASTQG010000009.1:0-2758 GCA_035761885.1 Steroidobacteraceae bacterium
CAGCTCGGCATCGAGTTCATCCAGGGCTACTTCGTCAACGCCCCCGAAGAAGTGGTGATGGGCAGCCGCTGACGATCAGCGTCAGGGCAGCTGAGGTGCATCGAGCGCGTAGCGCGGGTAGGTCGACTTGACACGCACCGCCGCTTCGATGTCGACGTCGGCAGTGATGAACGGCACCTCGGCCGAAGTCAGGCCCAGCACTTCGCCATCGGGGCTGACCACCCAGCCCTGGCCCCCGAAGCGTCCCGAATCGTCGTAACGGTTGGACGACAGTCCCCAGGCGCCGCTCACGACCGCGGCGGTGCGTCCACCCGCGAGCCACTTGTCGCGCGTCGCGGCGCTCGTGAGCCGCGGCGTGAAGAGCAGGCTCACGTTCTCCTGTGCGTAGCATCGCGCCTGCTCGAGCGCCCACAGCTCGGTGCAGATGAGAAAACCGGCCTCCGCGCCCGCGATGGGGAACGGCACGAAGTCAGGCGCCTCGCGGTTGTACCAGGATGCTTCCCACACGCCCTCCTCGTCCGGGAGATAGGCCTTGGTGTGCACCATGCGCACGCCGCTCGCGGCGTCCCAGCTGAAAGCCGAGTTGTAGCGCTCGTTGCCGAAATCCACGGGGCGCGTGCCCAGCACGTGCCGCGCGCCGAGCTCGCCGAGGCGTTTCTCCCAGGCATCGTGATCGGCGAGCGCCGCCTGCCAGCGCTTCGGATCGAAGGTGCGATGAGTCGCGAACCAGGGGTGAAACGGCATCTCGGGCAGGAGCACGACTTCGCTGCGCTCCAGGCGCACGTGCTCGGCCAGCCGGACCCAATCCCTGGCGAAGTCGGCAGGCGCGTCGTGCATCTGGGTGACGGTGACTCGCATAGAGGTTGCGACCTCATCACGACGGGGGAGTTTCGATGCGCGTGGCACGCGCGTTGCGACTTCTATAACCTCGCGGCTCGGAGACCCGCAAGCCGTGTCCGCACACCGCACAGCGCATCGATGGCTGCTCGTGCTGCCGTTCGTCTGGCAGGTCGGGCTGGCGCCGCTCGTGAACGACGTGGCGCTGCGGCCGTTCTCCCTGCCTTTCCCGATGTTCTGGCAGATGGCGGGCATTGTGCTCGCGAGCACCGTCATCGCACTCGTCTACGCGCTGGACCGACACCTCGGCGCCCATCCGGACGGCGATCCGGACGTCGAGCCGCGGGACTGACCGGCCTCGTGGCGCTCGCACTCTGCCTCGCCATCGTCGCGGGCACCCTCCTGGGCGCGCTCTACTACGGCCATCGCCAGGCGCGCCTGCGCACCATGACCGAATGGGCGATCGCGGGCCGTCGCTTCGGCTCCTGGATTTTCTGGTTCGTGAACGCGGGCGAGATCTACACGACGTTCGCGGTGCTCGGCATCTCGGGTTACGCGTGGGCCTACGGCGCCCCCGCCTATCTCGCCTTCACTTCCGTGTCGCTCGCCTCGGCGCTCGGCTACTGGCTCATGCCGCGCATCTGGGACGCCGGCCGTCGCCACGGCCTGGTGACACAGGCCGATTTCTTCGAGCGCCATTACGGCGCCACGTGGCTCGCGGTGTTCGTCGGGGTCGCCGGCATCGCGGCGCTGGTCGTGTACGTGCAGATCCAGCTCACCGCATTGTCGCTGGTGTTTCGCCTCACCTTCGGGCCGGAAGTCTCCGCGCTGCAGGCCACGCTCGCCGCCGCAGGCGTCATGCTCGCGTTCGTGTACCTGGCGGGGCTGCGCTCCGCCGCGTTCGCCGCCGGCGTCAAGGACGTCATGATGATCGTGCTGGTCGTGGCGCTGAGCGTCACCGTGGCAGCGAAGGTAGGCGCCTCGTCGATGCTCGACGTGTTCCGCCTGGTGCAGGACCAGTATCCGGGCATCGGCGCCTTTCCGGGGCTCAATCCCGGAGCCGGGCTCACGAACACATGGCTGGTGACCGCGGCGATCAACGTCGCGCTCGGCACGTGGATATTCCCGCACATGTTCCAGCTCATCTACTCCGCGCGCGACGTCCGCGCGATCAGGCGCAACGCGATCTGGCAGCCGCTGTATTCGCTGTCCTATTTCTTCATCCTCCTGCTCGGGTTCGCGGCACTGCTCGCCGGCACGGCGCCGCCCGACGGCAACCCGAACGCCGTGTTGCTGCAATTCGTCGCGGACCGCTATCCGCCCTGGGCCATGGGGCTGCTCGCGGGTACCGCGTGCCTGCTGGCGCTCGTGCCGGGTTCGATCCTGCTGCTCGCCGCTGCTTCGATCTTCAGTCGCAACGTTCTGCTGCCCCTGAAGCGCGATCTCCCGGACCACGCGCTGCTGTGGTCCTCACGCATCGCGCTCATCGCGTTCGCGGCGATCGCCGTCTGGCTCACGCTCACCACGAACCGCTCGCTGGTGGAGATCGGCCTGAGCGCCTACGCCGCGATCGGCATGCTCGCGCCCGGTGTGTTTCTCGCGTTCCTGTGGCCGCGCGCGACGGCCGTCGGCATCTTCGCGGGCATGGTGGCGGGCTACACGGCGCTCCTGCTGCCAGCCGCCGAGCAACTCTGGTCGGCATTCCTGCCCGACTGGGACCGCGGCCTCGTCGCAATGGGCGTGAACGCGGCGGTCGCGGTGCTCGTGAGCCTCTGCACCGCGCCGCACGGACTCGCTAGGGCCGATTCAGCCCGTATTTCATGATGCGGCCGTGCGGGCCCTCGCGGTCCCGCTCCAGCTCGTAGACATCGCCGGGTGGCCCGACGCGACGCGAGGTCACGGTGCGAAGGGCGCCGATGTC
>DASTQG010000010.1:0-4383 GCA_035761885.1 Steroidobacteraceae bacterium
GCTCGCGCTCGATGCGCTGCGCCTGCAGGTACATGCCAACCGCGAAGATCACCAGCAGCACCGCGATCGCGCCGGAGAACACCACCGCAACCGCGTGACGATTGACGAACTTCGAGGCGCGATAGCTCCAGCTGTCCGGTCGTGCCAGCACGGGCTCGTCGTTCAGGTGGCGCGCGAGGTCCGCCGAAAGCTGATCGGCGGAGGAATAGCGGCGCGCGGGCTCCTTGCGCATCGCCATCAGCACGATGTTGTCGAGGTCCCCGCTCAGGTCGCGTTTGAGCGCGCGCACGGTGGTACTGCGGGCCTCGGCGATCGTTTCGGCGCTCGGGTGCGGGTTCGAGGCGCGGCGCGGGTCGAGCGCGATGCTCGGCGGCAGCGGCATTTCGCCGCAGATGGCGCGCTCGATGTCGACGACACTGAGCGCCTTGATCTTGAACGGCCGCCGTCCGCCCAGCAGCTCGTACATCAGCACACCGAGCACGTAGACGTCGCTCGCCGTGGTGATCGCCTCGCCGCGCACCTGCTCGGGGCTGGCGTGATCGGGCGTCATGAGGCGCACGTCGGCTTGCGTCACCGCCAGCGTGTGCGAGGTCTGCTTCACATCGAGGAGCTTGGCGATGCCGAAATCCAGCAGCTTCGGCGTGCCGTCCTCGGTGACGAGGATGTTCGAGGGCTTGAGGTCGCGATGCACGACCAGGTTCTGGTGGGCGGCGTGCACGGCGGAGCACACCTGGCGGATCAACCCGATGCGCGCCTCGATGTTGAGGCGCTTGCGGTCGCAATACTCGTCGATCGGCAGGCCCTCGATGTACTCCATCACGAGGTACGGAATGCCGTCCGGCGTCGTGCCGCCGTCGAGCAGCCGGGCGATGTTCGGGTGCGACAGGCGCGCCAGGATCTGCCGCTCCGCGCGCAGGCGAGTGCGGATGAGCGGGCCCAGCAGGTCGGGGCGCACCAGCTTGATCGCGACGCGCTGGCTGTAGTCGTCGCGCCGCTCGGCGAGATACACCTCGCCCATGCCGCCGCCGCCCAGGCGGCGGATCAGCTTCCAGGCGTCGATTTCCAGGCCCGAGCGGTCGAAGAGCTCGGGCGCGGCGTAGAGGCGCTCGTCGCCCTCGGAGGAGGCGGCCGCAAGCTCGGTGGAATCGAGGCCGAGCGCTTCCACTGCGCGCTCGTACTCGGGGGTCGAATCCCCGAGCGTGTCGCGCAGATAGCGAAGCTTCTCGTGCGGACCGAACTCGTCAGCCCGCGCGAGAACTTCGGCCAGTCGTGTCTCGTCTATCGCAGACACTGGCGGACACGGGGAAGCAGGTTTCGCTACTGCGGAACCTGCTGGATGCTCGAACGCTTCTTGGGACCCTTGCGCCCTTTGCGCTTCGCGGGACTCTTGCGGCTCGCCTTCTTGGCAGCTTTCTTGCGCTTCGCCATGGTCAGCCCACCGCCGTGCCGATCAGAGCGCCGACCAGTCCACCGATCAGGCCGCCGGCGCCGGCGGCGAGCAGCAGCATCTGCGGATCGCGGACGATCGATGAATCCGTGGTCGGATCGGGCGGCCCGTTGTTGCTGGTGCCACCGTTATCGCGATTGTTCTCTGGCATGACGCCCTCCCGGCGTTGACTGAAACAGCCCGAGCGCACATTGAACGCGCTTAAAGGCAGAGGGTCAACCGCGGGAGGGCATGCAAGCTCAGCGAGCGCTGGCCGGTGACGAACGTTTTTCCTGTTCCGCGGCCAGCAGGTGACGTTTGCGATCCAGTCCCCAGTGATAACCACCCAGGCCGCCGCCGGTCTGGATCACCCGATGGCATGGGACCAGCAGTGCCGCCGGATTGGCGCCGCAGGCGCTCGCCACCGCGCGCACTGCTTCGGGGCGGCCGATGATCTTCGCGACCTCGGCGTAGGTGCGGGTCTTGCCCGCCGGGATGCGCCTGAGCGCCTTCCACACCATCTGCTGGAATGCGGTGCCGCGAATGTCGAGCGGCAGGTCGGCCTGCGCGGGCAGTCCCGCGGCCAGGGCGACCACGCCCTGGACCCAGTCGCTGCGCAGATCGTCGCGACGCACCCGTTGCGCGGCGCCGAACTCTTCGTGCAGCTCGGCTTCCAGCGTCTCGACGTCATCGCCGAGCTTGATGGCGCAGATGCCCTTGTCGGTGGCCGCGATCAGCACGTGCCCCAGTGCGCACGGCACGACCGTGTATTCGATGCGTTCGTGCTCGGCCTTGCGCGCATAGCGCTTGGGTGTCATGCCGAGCCTGCGCGTGGAGCGTTCGTACACGCGGCTGGGCGAGCTGAAACCGGCGTCGTAGATCGCTTCGGCAACCGAGGCGCCCTTGCGCAGGGCGAGCTTGAGCTGGTCCATTCGACAGGCCTCCACGTATTCGAGCGGTGAGATGCCCACGCGCTGCTTGAACATGCGCTGCAGGTGTGCGGGCGAGAGCGAGAAGCGCCGGCCGAGGCGTGCGAGCGTGAGCGGCTCGGTCAGGGCGCTGCGGATGTAGTGACAGATCGCCAGCACGCGTTCCGTCGCCGCATCGTGCACGCCGACGCGGTCGGGCTGGCAGCGCTTGCAGGGGCGATAGCCCGCCTGGCGAGCCAGTTCCGGCGCCGCGAAGAACACGACGTTGCGGCGAAGCGGCTTGCGGGCCGGACAGGACGCGCGGCAATAGATGCCGGTGGTGCGAACGCCTGCGACGAAGCGGCCGTCGAAGCTGGCATCGCGGCCGGCGAACGCCTTCCACATCGCATCGTTGGCGGGTTTGCTGGGGTGATGTTTGCTCATGGAGCGCACGTTACGGCGGGGCGGGGCGCGTTTCTATCCGGATCGTGCGCACGATTGTGCGCTACCATACCGCCCCGGGATGGGGAAACTGCTTTCCTATTTGCGTACGCTGCGGCCTTCCGGCCGCCAGCTCATCCGCCTCTTCCTGTCCGCCGTACCCCTGATCCTGTTCGCTCCGCACGCGCTCGGCCTGTGGTCGTTCGAATTCCTCACGCGCGTGGAGAACTATCTCTACGACGTACGCGTGCGCCTGTCGCTCGAGCAAACGGTCGATCCGCGCGTGGTGATCGTCGACATCGACGAAGCGAGCATGGCGGTGGAAGGCCGCTGGCCGTGGCGGCGCGACAAGCTCGCCGCGCTGGTGAACCGGCTGTTCGACGATTACGGCGTGCGCGTGGTCGGCTTCGATGTGTTCTTTGCCGAGCCGGAAGAAGTGACGGCCCTGGCGCTGATCGATGAGCTGGAACGCAACGGGCAGCTCTCGGCCGAGCAACGCGACCAGCTGCGCCAGCGTCGCTCGGCGTACGAGACCGACCGGCTGTTCGGCGAATCGCTCATCGCGCGCGACGTGGTGCTGGGCTTCGCATTCAAGTCGCGGGTCGCGCCGAACGAACTGGCGCGCGTGGGCGCGCTGCCACCGCCGGTGGAATTGCCGGGGTCGGCCGAGAGCTTTCGGCTGGTGCAGGCCGCCGGCTACACCGGGAACCTGCCGGTACTGCAGGAAGCGGCGAGTGCGGGTGGCTTCTTCGACACGCCGCTCACCGACGATGACGGCGTCATCCGGCGCACGCCACTCTTTCAGACCTACGAAGGCAAACTGTACGAGTCGCTCTCGCTCGCCGTGACGCGCATAGCGCTCGGCTCGCCGCCCATCCGGCTGGCGTTCGCGGGCGAGGACGAGGATCGCCGCCTCGCCTTCGTGGAGCTGGGCGATTCGCGCATTCCCGTGGACCGCAACTCGGGTCTGCTGGTGCCGTTTCACGGCCCGGTCGGAAGCTTTCCGTACATCTCCGCCACGCGCGTTCTCAAAGGTACCGCGCCGAAAGAGGTCCTGGCGGAGCGCATCGTGCTGATCGGCGCGAGCGCGCCGGGCCTGCTGGATATCCGGCCCACGCCCGTGGCGAAGGAATACATCGGCGTCGAGGCGCACGCGAACCTCGTGGCCGGCATTCTCGACAGCGCCATCCGCTACCGGCCGGCCGTGGCTCCGCGCATCGAGCTGGCAGTGCTGATTCTCTTCGGGCTCATCGCCGCACTGTGGATCGCGCGCCTTTCACCGCTCAACGGCCTGGCGCAGGTGCTGCTGCTCATCGTCGGCTGGAGCGCGTTGAATCTCACGGTGTGGTCACGCAACGGCATCGTGCTGCCGCTCGCAGGACCCATTGCCTATCTGCTGGTCACGGCGCTCCTGCAACTCGCGTACAGCTATTTCGTGGAGATCCGGCGCAAGCGCGCGCTGGCGCGCAAGTTCGCCATGTACGTGCCGCCCGCCGTGGTGCGCAACCTCGACGAGAACGAGGCAGAGGTCACCCTGCAGGGCGTGAGCCGCGACATGTCGGTGCTGTTCTCCGACGTGCGCGGGTTCACCACGTTGTCCGAAGGCCT
>DASTQG010000011.1:0-2636 GCA_035761885.1 Steroidobacteraceae bacterium
TAGTCGCCGCCGTCGAGGTAGCGCACGAAGTCCGGCGCGCGGATCAGGTTGTCGATGCGCATGCCGATGTCGCCCTTGCGCCGCAGGTCGAGCAGTCGGCCCGCGGTTCTGTTGAACCAGAGCATCTCGCGCGAAGCATTCAGCACGATCACGCCGTCGGGCATGGCCGCGGTCGAGCGCCGCAGCTCGCGGAACAGCTGCATCATGCGCTGCTTGTGAAAGCGCTTGCGACGATGCAGGCGCACGACCTGCGCCACGACGTCCGCCCAGGCGCCGCCCACGTCCGGCGGATCCATGAAGTTGCGCAGGCGCAGCCATCGATCCAGGCGGAACAGGTTGACGAGCTGCAGGCACAGGTAGCCCGCGAGCACGACGATGAGCCAGAGGAGCGGACGGCCGAATATGAGCCCGCCCGCCAGAGCGAACGCCAGCAGGGCCGCCAGCCGCAACAGCGCGAACGACCATGCCGCGGCCATGGTGCGATCGGTTTGGACCATGCTCGTGCGTCCCTTGCGCGCGTCAGCTCACGCGCGCGGAGAAGCGATACCCCGAGCCACGAACCGTCTGGATGAACCGGTCATAGCCGAACGTCTCCAGCGCCTTGCGCAGTCTGCGGATGTGCACGTCGACGGTGCGTTCCTCGACATAGACGTTGCCGCCCCAGACCCTGTCGAGCAATTGATTGCGCGTGTACACCCTTTCCGGGTGGGTCATGAAGAAACTGAGCAGCCGGTACTCGGTCGGACCCAGCGACACGGTCTGATCGCCGACGGTGACGCGGTGGCTCGCCCCGTCGAGCTGCAGCCCCTCGACCTCGACCACTTCTTCGCCACCGGTCGGTGAAACCCGCCGCAGCACCGCGTTGATGCGTGCCAGCAGCTCGCGCGGCGAGAAGGGCTTGGTCATGTAATCGTCCGCGCCGCCCTCCAGCCCCGTGACCTTGTCGTGTTCCTCCGCGCGCGCGGTGAGCATGATCACCGGGACTTCCCGGGTCTCCTTGTCGCGCTTGAGCGCCCGGGTCAGCTCCAGGCCGCTCATGTCCGGCAGCATCCAGTCCACGAGCATGAGGTCGGGCCGGCGGTCGGCCAGCTTGGCGCGCGCGGCCTTGCAATCTTCCGCTTCCAGGACGTCGAAACCCGCCCGTCGCAATCCGAAGGCGATCATGTCGCGGATGGGCTTTTCGTCCTCGACGATCAGAATCTGTTTGGGTTGCATGGACTTACGTACAGAAGGTGACTGCCATATTACAGGCCAGGAGTATGACAGTTACGTGACGGCGCCCGTCACTTCTTTGACCTTTGTGACAGCGGCACTGCGACGTCGTCGCGCAGGTAAACGGGTAGCGCCTGGTGCGGCGGCACGGACTCACCCCGCTCGAAGGCGGCACGGCCGAGGTCGGCGATTTCGCGAGCGCGCGGCAGGAGCCGGGGATGCAACGCTTGCGCGGCCGTTCCACCGGCGGACCTGTTGCGCAACTCTTCGAGCTGCCAGCCCGATCCCGCTCCCTGCCAGGAGCCGTCCGCGGGCAAGGCCACCCGGTCCGGCGAACTGACGTGTTCCTGCTCCATCAACTCGACCAGTCCGCGCGCGCCTCGCGCGTAGAGGCCCCAGTAGACCTCGCCCATGCGGGCGTCGAGCGCCGCGATGACCCGCCCGGCGCCGGCTTCGTTCACCGCACGCTGCGCCACCGCGGCCAGATCCGAAACCAGCACCACGGGCTTGTCCGCACCGAACGCGAGGCCCTGCGCGATGCTGATCGCGATGCGCACGCCCGTGAATGCGCCCGGTCCACGTCCGACCGCGATGGCATCCACGTCCTTCAACTCGCAATCGCCGGCCGCGAGCACTTCGCGCACCATCGGCAGGATGCGTTCCGCATGGCCGCGGCCGATTTCCTCGTAGCGTGCCTCGCAGCGCTCGCCGTCGAGCAGCGCTACGGAGCAGGCTTCCGTGGCTGTGTCGAGAGCGAGGATGCGCGCGTTCATCGTCCGGAATTGTACGACGCGCCCGCCCGCCGGGCTCAGCTCGCGGCGCCAGGGCGATACAGGCGCGATTCCAGGAACTGGATTGCCTCGCGCCGGTCCTGCGTGAGCGGCATCGGCGGGAGGCTGGCGATGAACGTGCGGCCGTAGCTCTTGGTGCGAAGACGCGGATCGCACAGCACGATGACACCGAAATCGCGCGCATCGCGGATCAGGCGCCCCACGCCCTGCTTGAGCGCGAGCACGGCTTGCGGCAACTGATGCTCGACGAAGCCGTTGCCGCCGCGTCGTTTGATGCCTTCGAGACGCGCCTTGAGCAACGGATCGTCGGGTGAGGCAAAGGGCAGCTTGTCGATGACGACGATCGAGAGCGCCTCTCCCTTCACGTCGACACCTTCCCAGAAGCTCCCGGTGCCGAGCAGCACCGCATTGCCGAGCTCGCGAAACTGCCGTAGCAGCAGCTCGCGCGGCGCCTCGCCCTGCGTGAGAATCGGGTAGGGCGCCGGTCCCGCGACCCGTCCCTTCAGGTACGCGCCGCCTTCCGAAAGTGCGCGATGGCTGGTGAACAGAATGAAAGCGCGTCCGCCCGCCGCCTCGATCAGCGGCAGCGCCGCTTCGATGGTATCGCGCGTGTGCGCGGGATCGCCCGGGTCG
>DASTQG010000012.1:0-9207 GCA_035761885.1 Steroidobacteraceae bacterium
CTGCTCTGCGCCGCCGTCTTGCCGACACTCGCCCAGGAGGGTGCCACGCCCGAGGCGAAATCCGCGGAGGCCGCGCCGGCAATCAAGCCCATCGACCAACAGGCTCTGCTCGATCGCATCGCCGCGCGCGACGAGTCGCTCCTCATCCTCGACGTACGTACCGCGGAGGAATACGCGCAGGGGCACGTGGAAGGTGCCGTGCACATCCCGTACGACCAGCTGCCGCAACGCGTGGGCGAGATCGCAGCCGCGAAGGACAAGGACGTGGTTCTTTACTGCCGCAGCGGCCGGCGTTCGGAGATCGCGGCCGGGACGCTGCAGGAAAAAGGCTTCACGCGCCTGTTGCACCTGGAAGGCGACATGCTCGCGTGGGAGGCGGCCAAGCGGCCGCTGGCGAAGTAGGAAAAGGGGACTGTCCCCTTTTACTGGAGGGCCTGGTCGAGATCCGCGATCAGGTCTTCCGCGTTCTCCAGGCCGATCGACAGGCGCAGCAGGTTCTGAGGCGTGGGCGTGTCCGGTCCCTCGACCGAAGCGCGGTGCTCGACGAGGCTCTCCACCCCACCGAGACTCGTGGCGCGCGTGAACAGTTGCATGCGTCCCGCCGCCGCCATCGCCTCGGGTGCGCCGCCGCGCACGCACACCGAGACCATCGCACCGAAGTCCGGCATCTGTCGCTGCGCAAGCTCGTGGCCGGGATGGTCCTCGAGGCCGGGATAGAACACCCTCTCCACGCGCTGGTCGGCATGCAGGAAGCGCGCAACCTTCATGGCGTTCGCCGCCTGTGCGCGCATGCGGTACGGCAGCGTCGACAGGCTGCGCCGGATCAGCCAGCAGTCGAACGGCGAGGGAACCGCGCCCGCCACGGCCTGGTAACTGCGCAGCTTCGCGCTGGCATCGTCCTTCACGCGGGCCACGAGCGCGCCGCCCATCACGTCGCTGTGCCCGCCGAAATACTTGGTCGAGCTGTACATGACGAAGTGCGCGCCGTGCTCGAAGGGGCGTTGCAGGATGGGCGTCGCGAAGGTGTTGTCGCAGGCGACCCGCGCGCCGGTGCGCTGCGCAATGCGAGCGACGCCCGCGATGTCCGTCAGCCGCAGCGACGGATTGGAGGGCGTCTCGATCCAGATCAGGCGCGTGTTCGCGCGCAAACAGCCCTCGATCTGCTGCAGATCCGTCGTGTCGACGAAATCCACGCTCACGCCCCAGCCGGCGACGACCTCGCGCAGCTGCTGGCGAGTGCCGTAGTAGCACTCGCGAGGACCGATGACGTGATCGCCGGGCGCGAGCAGGCTGAACACCGCCATCGAGGCGGCGGCGCCCGAGGAATAGCACACGCAGTCCGCGCCCCCTTCGAGCTGCGCCAGCGTCGACTCCAGCGCGCGGCGCGTGGGATTGTCGGGACGGATGTACGAGTAGCCATGCGGGTAGCTGCCATCCGGGCTGCGCTCGAACGTCGTGCTCAGGTGCAGCGGTGGCGCGATTGCCGCGGTCGCGGGGTCGATCTCGCGCGCGGCGTGCACGGCCAGGGTTTCGATCTTCATCGCATCACCGGGGTTGCAGGGGCAGGGAGCATGATAGCCGCTCGCAGCGCCGCCTGTGGCGCGGTGGCATCGAAGGTGACCCGGCCATTGCGAAACGAGATGCCCAGGTCGCGGTACAGGTCGTCCACCGCCGGGAATTCCTCCGCGGCCGAGTACTGCGCGTAGAGGCGCCCCGCGATGTCCGTGCCGCTGAGCTGGTCGAAGCGAGCGAACAGCTCGCGTGCGCTCCAGGTCTGCTGATGGGCGAGGCAGCATTCGCGCAAGGCGGCGAGCACGGAATCGAGCGACTGTTTGCCGGCGCTGGCGCGCCGCAACTCCACGTCCAGGCGCAGCGCGACGGCGGCGCCCGCCCAGTAGACCCGCATCGTTTGCCCATGGCCGCCGCGGCTGGCCTCGCGCAGCGTGCCGCTGCGCGTGGCGCGGCGTCCGCGCGAAAAGCCTGCCTCCAGTCGCTCCCAGCCTTGCGACTGCGTGAGCATTCCGGCACGGGCGCGCAGCACATTCTGGTAGTAGCTCGCGAAACCCTCGGACGCCCAGGCGTCGTTGCGCGTGACGTACGGCAGAAGCAGGTGACTCAGCTCGTGCGCAGCGGTCCAGTCCGAGCGCAGATCCGCGCGAGAAGCCGCGGAGTCGACCACGAACAGCGCGGCTGGCGCGCCGCCGCGCGCGACCTCGCCCCAGCGCACGGGCGCGCCGAGACCGACCCGCGGGATGATCACGACCTGGGTGGATTGCAGAGGGAAACGTCCGTAGAGCGTTGCAACGGCGCGGGCGGCCTCGGTGAGCCACGCACCGAGCGCCGGCACGTCCGCATCGCCGCCCTCGTCGAGGATCGCGACGCGCAGCTCGCCGCCGGGCACAGCGAGTCGCTCCGTGCGGAAGCGTCCGAACGCCACGTGGTTTTCCCATTCGATCGGGGCTGCGACGAGGCGGAACGACGGCAGCGGCGCGCCTTCGATCGGTTGCCAGGGCCCCGATACGCGCATGCCGCGCGGCATCTCGAAGCTCAGCTCGATCGCCTCGCGAGTCGGCGACGGGTCGGTCCAGAGCCATTCGCCAGAGTTGGTGAGCAGGCTCGAGCCCACCCGGCGTCCCGTGTCGTTGCCCCGCAGCGTTGCGGAAAGGTCGACGCGATAGTCGATACAGTCCCCTGCGCGCACGCCATCCAGGCGCAGGCTGTCACGGTACGGTTGCAGCCTGACCCCGTCCGCACGCGTTGCACTCAGGAGCGCGGCTCTCGCGTACGAGCCGCCGGCACTGATTCTCGCGGGAACGCTCTGCGCGAAGCACGCGCGCATCGCCAGCGTACTCAGGGAGTCGTCGAGAGCCGCGGTGTAACGAGTGGTTGCTTGCGCACGGGATGCGAGCAGCAGTCCGAGCACACCGAGCGCAAGCGCCAGGCCCGTGCGGCATGCGTCAATGCGAGCTGTCGTCGAGGAATAGCTGGCCCTTGCCGACGAGCACCGACTGGCCACCGACCCGTACGGCGACGACCTGTCCGCCGCGCGTATCGGCCTCCACGCGCATGAGGCTCGGACGCCCCATCTCGATGCCCTGTTCGATGACCCACTGCGTCGTGCCATCCGCGGTTGCCTCGCGAACACCCAGGTACGCGCCCAGCCCGCTCGCTGCGGCGCCGGTGGCCGGGTCTTCGACGATGCCCATCAGGGGAGCGAACATTCGCGCGCGAACGCTCGAGCCCGGCGCGTCGGGATCGCGGCAGAACAGAAAGACATGGGGCGCCCAGAACCGTTCCAGGGTCGATTGCCACAGGTCCAGTTTCAATCGTGCACGCGTCAGGGCCTGGAGGCTGCGCAACGGGACGAACGTGAACAGCGGGCCGCAACGCACCGCCTGCGGGCCGTAGCGGCCGACGGAAATGTCCTCGGTCGACAACGACAGCATCGCGGCGAGCGCGGCCGGCGAGGGCGGCTCGGGGCCATACGTTGCGATCGCAGGCGCCGAGAGTTGCGTGGAGAGCGGCTTGCCGTCGTGCCACTCGATCGAGACCGGCACGTGTCCGGCTTCTTCCTCCAGAACGATGCGCGTCCGACCGGTCGGCGCTTCGGCCTGGGCTCGGCCGAGCAGAGCGAGCAGGTAGGCCGTGCCGACCGTGGGATGACCGGCGAATGGCAGTTCCAGGCCCGGCGTGAAGATGCGCAGACGGCACAGCGAATCCGTCTCGCGCGGCGGCAGCACGAATACCGATTCGGACAGGTTCATCTCGCGCGCGATCGTCTGCATCAGCTCCGGGCTCACCCCGCGCGCATCGGTGAACACCGCCAGCGGATTGCCGCCGAACAGCCGATCTGTGAAGACATCCAGCGTGTAGTACTCGAGTTTCATGCGCTCTCCTCGCGAGCGGGTCCGCGCGGCACCGGTGCTTCGTATTCCTGGATCGCGGCTACCAGCATGCCCGGACCGCCGTGAACGCCGAGGGCGGTGCCGAGCGGTGTGAGGTAGCGTGCCTGGATGTTGTCGAGGCCGGCGCAGATCTCATCGAGCAACAGGCGTCCTTCCTCCGGTGCGTTGGCGTGGCCCACGGCGACACGGTAGCCCGCATCATCCGTGATGCGCCGGCGCACCAGAGCGGCGAAACGGCTGCGCAGGTTGCGGCGACCGAACAGCACGGTACCGGCGCCCACCTTGCCGTTGCGCTGATTCAGCAGGATCGGCGTCACGTGCAGCAGGTCCGCGACGGTTTTCACGATGCGCGGCACGCGCCCCCCGCGCACGGCGAAATCGAGGTTTCCCAGCAGGCCGAAGGTGTGCGTCCTGCCGATCACCGCGCGCGTCGCGGCGATCACTTCTTCGGCGGAGTAGCCTGCCTGCGCGTATTCGGCGGCATACATCGCGACCAGCCCCTGGCCGAGCGACGCGTTCATGCTGTCGATGACCACGACCTTGCCGTGACCGCGCACCCGGGCGGCGGCCGATTCCGCCGCGGCCCGGGTGCCGCTCACCCGCCCGGTCACGTTCACCGACACGACCGTGTCGAAGTGCGAGGCGAGGAATTCGAAGGTGCGCCGAAAGTCGCCGGGCGGCGGCTGCGAAGTCTTCGGATGCAGCGGATTGCTAGCGAGCTCGCGGTAGAAGTCCTCCTGCGTCATGGAGATCTTGTCCAGGTAGCTGCGCTCGCCGAAGTGCACCCGCATCGGAATCACGTGGATCTCGAGCCGCTCCAGCTCCTCGTCGGGAATATCGGCGGCCGAATCGACGGCCACCGCGACGCCGCGGCGCGCGCTGTGGTGCGCCGCGCCCTGCTGCTTGCGCATGTCGTCGGCTTTCTGCGCCGACACCGCGCCGAAGGTGCGCGCCAGGCGGAACACGGCCGCGGGATCGTCGACGTGCACGTGCACCTTGGTCTTGCGCTGCGTGCCCGCCACCACCACCGAGCCGCCCAGCTCGCCGAGCCCCTCGCGCAGCCGGCGGCGGTCGACGTTCTCGCCGGTGATCACGCACTCGGTGCAGAAGCGGTGATCGAGGTCTATCTCGTCGCCCGCCGCGGGTCCGGCCTCGTGCTCCACTACGACGTGGTTGTCGTCGTCGGTCTGGGCCTCCCGCACCTCGCCGTTGAGCTGCGCGGACATGCCCTCGAGCAGGTCGACGAAACCCTGAGCGCCGGCATCCACCACGTTCGCCTTGCGCATGGCCTCGAGCTGGGTGCGCGTGCCCTCGAGCGAGAGCCGCGTGCGCTCCAGGGCACGAGCGAACAGCGCACCGAACTCCGGCACCGTGTGCTCTCGTACCAGGCGCGCAACCTCTGCGGCGAAGTCCGTGATCACGGTGAGGATCGTGCCTTCGCGCGGTTCGGTCAGCGCCTCGCGTGCATAGGTCGCGCCGCCCGTGACGGCCTCGGCGAAATCGCGCGTCGCGAGCGCTGGGAGCTGCCCGGCGCGGTCGCCGACCCCGACGAAGAATTGCGCCAGGATCGCCCCCGAGTTCCCGCGCGCCCCATCGATGGCTGCATCGGCCACGCGCGTCAGCAGATTGCCGGCGTGCGCTTCCGCTTTCCGCAACACAGTCAGCACGGCGCCCAGGGTCAATGCCAGGTTGGTTCCCGTGTCGCCGTCCGGAACGGGGAACACGTTGATCTTGTTGAGGTGTTCCTGGTTGGCGAGCAGCCGGCGGATGCCGGCGCGCAGCGCCGCGGCGAGCGAAATGCCGTCGAGCGAGGCCTGCGTCACTGCCGCGGCATCAGGAACCGCAGGCCGCTGTGGTTCAGCACGACACCGTCCGGGGTGATGCGCTCGATCCTGGTGCCTTCGGGTGTCTGGCCGCCCTCGCGGTACTTGCGGCCATTGAGAAACACGAAGCGATCGTCGGATCGCGATGAGTACACGTGCAGGTCCAGGTGCATCTCGGGCACGCGCCCCTGCACCTGCGGGTCGTTGAGCGTGGGCAGGTTGTCCAGCTGCGAATCGCGCGTGGATGCGGCGAACTGTCGTGCGGCATCCAGTTGCGGATCCTCATCCACCGTCTCCTCGTACGGAGGCGGTGGGTCGGCTCGCACGGCCGGGATATCCGGCTCGTATGCCGGTGGCGCTTGCGCCAGCACCGGCGGCGGCAAGGCGTACGCGTTTTGCGTCGGTGGTGCCTGAGCCACTGGGGTGGCCGGGGCCACGGACGGTTGCGCCACCGCCGGCGCCGATTGAGTCGTACTTTGCGGCGCGCGTTCGGAGTGCGAGGCAGGCTCGCCCCGCAGCACGAGCACCAGCACGACGACGATGTTCACGAGCAGCAGCGCGCCGAGCGCGATCGCCCAGCCCGGCAGCCGTGTCGCCATGACGACAGGCTTGAGGTCCGAGATGCCCGGGCCACCCTGCCTCTGTCGTTCGTGTTCGGATTTGCGCAGCGCGTCGAGGATGAAGGACACGATCAGCCCTCGTGCGGCGCCGAGAGGAGCGGGGTGCCCGGCATAGCGAGCGCGGTATCGAGCACCATCTGCGTCTGCAGTCCCGCGATGCCGTCGACCGTGAGCCGATGCTCGCGCTGGAAATCCTCCACCAGGCGCACCAGCCCGCTGTCGTAGATGTCCGATGCGCCCGTGGCGCTCGCGGGCGCGCCGCGCACGCGCTCCAGGCTCTGGCGCAGCCAGCGCACTTCTTCGCCGCGCATGCCCGCGGACAGCTGCTTCACGCCGGGCACCTGCGGGCGCCACAGCAGGACGAAGTCGCCGTACCAGTAGCGCGAAAGCTCGGCGATCGACAGCTCGCGCCGCTCTCCGCCGAAGTCGACCGTGCCGCGCTCGTCACCGAGCGTCTCGAGGACGATCTGGCGCTCGCCGCCGCGATCGGCGACGAACAGGATCGCGGGACGGTTGAGCGCGCGCAGCTGCGCCCACGAGCCGCGCTGTGCCACGCACTCGAGTCCGTGCAGCGCCGCCTGTTCGCAGCCATCAACGCCGGGCGTGAACGGCGCTCCCCACAACGTGAGCAGTCGCCCGAAGGCAGCGTCGCCGCGCGGATCGGCAGGGCGCGATTGCAGCAACTCGGGCAACGTGGGGGTTTTCGCAGGAACCGGGGGCGGCGGCGCGCTGGCCCCGCTCTCGGGCTGCTGTGCCGTGGCTGCGACTGCCGTAGCCGCACCGGGCTCGGCTTCGCGTTCCGCAAGATAACGCCACAACCCGATGCCGAGCACCACCGCGCCCGCCATTGCGCCGCCGAGCGCGAGCCAGCGTGCCCACGGCGGCAGCACCGCGCGGCCGTAGATTTCACCCACCGCCTTGCGTACCAGGCCCGCGCTGATCCGATGCTGGTCCTGCGTGTAGCCGCCCAGCAGCGCACGGTCGCAGATCACGTTGATCACGCGCGGGATGCCGCCCGCGAGCCGGTGGATTTCCGCGAGAGCGCCGTTGGTGAAGATGTCGGCGGTGGCGCCCGCGACGCGCAGCCGGTGGCGCACGTAGCCGGCAGTTTCCTCGCGGCGCAAGGGATCGAGGTGATACCGGCCGGTGATGCGCTGCGCGAGCTGGCGCAGCTCCACGCGTTGCAGAACCTCGCGCAGTTCCGGCTGGCCGATGAGGATGATCTGCAGGAGCTTTTGCGTGGCGGTCTCGAGGTTCGTGAGCAGGCGTACCTGCTCCAGCACCTCGGCGCTCAGGTTCTGGGCCTCGTCCACGATCACGATGACGCGGCGCCCTTCGGCATGTGCGCCCAGCAGCCTGCGGTTGAGGATGTCCACGACCTCCTTGACGCTGCCGCGGTCGCGGTCCGGCACGCTGAGGCGCAGCTCCTCGCAGATCGTGAGCAGGAACTCCGCGGGCGTGATGCGCGGGTTCAGGATCAGGGCGACGTCGGCGTTCTGCGGTATCTGCCCCAGGAGGCTGCGCACCACCGTGGTCTTGCCGGTACCGACCTCACCGGTGAGCTGGATGAACCCGCCGGCCTCGTTGATGCCGTACATCAGGTGCGCGAGCGCTTCCGCGTGGCGCTCGCTCAGGAAGAGGTAGCGCGGATCGGGCGTGATCGCGAAAGGCTTTTCGTTGAGGCCGAAAAAGCTTGTGTACATAACGGGTTGACGCGCCGCGCCAGCGCGCGGGGGGTCATGATGCCCCGGCTGGGAGCGAGAGTAAAACCGGAGACCGCCCAAACGCCTGCGGTCCGCGCGCCGGCTCGACCTTGTAACTCCGGGCCCAGCCTTCGTGAGTGGCCTGGCGGTCGCCGAAAGTCCTAGAGTTTCCGTATGCCGGGACCCCCTTCACCACCCTCCCCGAAACTGCAGTCCGGCACCCTCGAGCGGGGACTGCAGGCCTGTCAGCGGCGCGCCTGGGCGCAGGCGCACGCCGCACTTGCGGCTGCGGACGGCGAAAGCAGGCTCTCTGCAGAACACCTGGAGCAATTGGCACTCGCGGCGTATTTCGTAGGGCGCGACGAGGAGTACCTGGGGGCCCTGGAGCGCGCCTTCTCGGAGTTTCTGGACCACGGGGCAAGTCGCCGCGCAATCCGCTGTGCGTTCTGGATCGGTATCTGGTTCCTGCTGCGCGGCGAGCAGGGCCGCTCCAACGGGTGGTTGTCACGCGTGCAGCGTCTGCTGGGTGCAGAGGGCGACTGCGTGGAACAAGGCTACCCCCTGATTGCGTCTTCGACACGTCGCATCGGCGCCGGGGACCTTTGCGGAGCGGAAGTCGATGCCGCGACGGCCGCCGAGCTTGGTGAGCGATTTGGCGACGTAGACCTGTCGGCGTGTGCACGCCATCTGCTGGGCCGCGCCCTGCTGCAGCAGGGGCGGATTTCCGAGGGCCTCGCGAGCCTCGACGAGGCGATGCTGGTCGTGACCGGCGGATCAGTGTCGCCCCTGGTCACGGGGCTCACTTACTGCGGCGTCATCGAAGGCTACCAGCAGGTCTATGCGTTGGCGCGGGCGCGCGAGTGGACGGAAGCTCTGTCCCGCTGGTGCGACGAGCAGCCGGAGATGCTCGCTTTCAGCGGCACCTGTCTCGTACATCGCGCCGAGCTCATGCAACTCCTGGGGTCATGGCCTGGTGCCCTCGCGGAAGCGCAACGTGCCTGCGAGCGCTGCCTGTCGGTTGCGAACCGGCGCGCCGCCGCCGCCGCGCACTACCAGGCCGGCGAGGTGCACCGTCTGCGCGGTGACTACGCCGCGGCGGAAGCCGAGTTTCGCGATGCGAGTCGCTTCGGCCACGAGCCGCAGCCCGGCTTGGCAC
>DASTQG010000013.1:0-3963 GCA_035761885.1 Steroidobacteraceae bacterium
TGCGCTCGGCGAGGTATTCGGTGTGCCCCATGAATGCGATGCCGGCATCGGCGATCACGCTCTTCTGCACCGGCGCGGTGACCATCGCGTCGAACTCTTTCTCGAGGCAGCCCTGCAGTGCGCGATCGAGCAGTCGCAGCACGTAGCGCGCGTTCGCCTTGTCCAGCCGCCCGGGTTCCACCGGGGCATCGAGCTTTTCGGCGAGCACTCGCAGCGATCCGGCCCGATGCGCGGTGTAGTGAGAGTCGTAGGAAAGCAGAGCCACCTCGAGCCCGAGCTGCTGGGCCCGCTCCGCCAGCAGGTCAGGGTCCGCGACCACCACGAGCTCGCAGGGCCAGTCGCGCTGCGCGATCTTCAGGCACAGGTCGGGACCGATGCCCGCCGGCTCGCCGGAGGTTACGACGATGCGGCAGGTACCGGACATTGCAATATTGCAATTCGCAGGCGCACCGGCGAATTGCAATATTGCAATGTCCGGTACCTGTTCTTCACATGCGGTACTCGATGAAAGCCTCGTCGCGCAGGCGGCGCAGCCAGATTTCCGTTTCTTCTTCCAGCTTGCTCTGGCGCAGCGCGGCAAACGCCTGCTTGCGGCGCTCCTCGTCGGTATTGTCGTGCACGCGCCGCCCCAGCAGTTGCACGATGTGCCAGCCGTACTCGGTGCGAAACGGCTGGCTCACCTCATTCTCGGCGAGGGCGTTCAGCGCCCGCTCGAATTCCGGCACGAAGGTGCCCGGCGCGGTCCAGCCCAGGTCGCCGCCCTCGGCGGCCGAGGCGATGTCCTCGGAGTTGCTGCTCGCGAGCTTGGCGAAATCCTCGCCCGCGAGGATCTGCTCGCGCAGCGCCTGGAGCTTCCCCTGCACGGCTGCGTCGTCGCGCAGCTCGTTGGTGCGCACCAGGATGTGGCGCGCGTGCACCTGGTTCACCATCACCTGCTCGGTCGCGCCGCGTCGCTCGTTGAGCCTCACGATGTGATAACCGCTGGGTGTGCGCACTGCGTCGCTGACCCCGCCCGGATCGAGTTTCGCCACGACGTCCGCGATGAACGAGGGCAGCTCCGTGCCCTTGCGCCAGCCGAGCGCGCCGCCATCGAGGGCGGTCTGGCCGTTCGAGTAGGCGACCGCGAGCTGTGCGAAATCCTCGCCGTCGCGCGCGCGCTTGACGATGTCGTTGGCGCGCTCCGTCACCGCATCGATCTGCGCGGGCTCGGCGGCCTGCGGCAGCGACAACAGGATGTGCGAGACGTTGTACTCCTGGTTCTCCGCCGCGGCCTGCTTGGCGATGAACTGATCGAGCTCGCGCGGCGTCACGATGATTCGCGAGCGCACGTCGCGCTCGCGCAGCATCTGGATGGTCATCTCCTTGCGCAGCGAATCGCGGTAGGCGGCGTAGTTGAGCCCCTGCGAGGCGAGAGCCTCTGGCAAGCGCTCGAACGGAATGTTGTTGCGCTTGGCGACCTCGCGCAGCGCGTTGTTCAGCACTTCGTCGGATACCTTCAGGCCGATGCGTTCGGCGCGCTGCAACTGCACTTCCTGCAGTACCAGGCGCTCGAGCACCTGCTGGCGCAGCACGTTCTGCGGCGGAAGCTCCGTGCGCGATTCCTGCAGGCGCTTGACGATCATTTCGGTCTGAGTGTCCAGCTCGCTCTGCAGCACGATGCCCTCGTTCACCACCGCCGCGACGCGGTCGAGCAGCACGCCGCCGGTGGCCAGCTCGCGGGTCTGGGCATGCACCTGAAAGGCCAGGACGGCGATTGCCAATCCGGCAAAAAACGCTTTTCGCATAATGGCTTATCTCGGATCTGAGAGGCCGGATGCGCGGCCCGGCTCGAGTTCGCGCGAGTATCCCCGAATCGCATCTTCGAGGAAAGCGTCGGCCGGCACTCCGACACTGGAAAGGCCTTTCAGTTCCAGCTGAACGGCGATCGAGCTTTCGCGCTCGCCGGTGCGGCTGGAGACATAGCGGCGCTGCACGACGCGCAGGCGCCAGCAGCAGCTCGAGTACTCCAGGCCCGCGAACTGGTCGATCGAGGATTCGTCGCGCAGCGAGTAGATGCCGCCGACGAACACGTTCCAGCGATCCGACACCGGCCACGCGAGCGAGGCGTCGACCTGCTCGACCAGGTCGCGCCGGAAGCGGTAACCGACGTTCGCGACCCGGTCCGGCGCCGGGCGGTACTGCACACCGATCTCGCTGCGGTTGCCTTGCGTGTTCTCCGGGTCGTATTCGTAGCCGAACTTCACGCTCCAGTCCTTGTACGCATCGAGCGCCAGCTCGCCCACGACGTTCGAGCCGCTGCGATCCTCGACCACCTCGTCGGGCAGCGCGACGCGCGGCGTTTCGAAGTAGTAGGTATTGCCGAGCGTGGCGCTGAGGAACTGCCGACCCGAGCCGGTCTCCAGCAGTCGCGCGGTGATCCCGCCGCTCACCTGGTTCGCATCGCTCAGGCGGTCCGCGCCCACGTAGCGATTGAGGCGAAACAGCTGCACCAGGTTCAGGTCGGGAAGCCCGGTGTCGAAGATCGGCAGGTCGGTCTGGTCGCGAAACGGCACGTACAGGTACAGCAGCCGCGGCTCGAGCGTGAGGATGCGTTGCGCGTTGTCGCCGAGCGGACGTTCCAGCGCGAGGCCCGCATCGAGGCTTAGCACCGGGGCGCCTCGATCCGGCGAAGTTTCCTGCCCCGGCTGCGTATCGCTCAGGTTGTAGCGCGTGAAGCGGTAGGCAGCCGCGGGCTCGACATACAGGCCGGGCCGGCGGAACGGCAAACGCAGCGCCGGTGCGACGTCCACGCGCACGCCGGTGAGGCCGTCGTCGCGATGGAAGTTCACGGCTTCGCCGTCGAGCGCGTATTCGAAGCCCAGCGGCCCATCTTCCCAGAGGCCGTGCGCGAGCAGGCGCGGCGCGCGCGAGTAGGGGCGCGTCTCGTCCGCGATGGTCTGGTCGATGGTCTGGAAGTTCTGCGCCTGGCCGAGGAGGGACCAATGCTCGCCGAAGTAGCGCACCTGCGCGTTGCGCTCGAGGTAGGTGACGCTCGTGCCCTCCGCACCCAGTCCGAAATCCTCGAAATAGAATCCGTCGCTCGCGTTCGCCGCATCGACCTCCACGCGCCAGTGCTGCGCAAAATCTCCCTTGTGCTCCCAGCGGAACAGGCTGCGGTCGATGTCGCGCAGGTCGTCGTCGGGCAGGTAACGGCCGTTGACCAAGCCTTCGGACTCTTGTCCGAGGTAGCGGAATTCGCCCTCGAGCTGCAGGCCACGATCGGAGAAATAGCGCGGCGTGGCGAGCAGGTCGTAGCTGGGCGCGAGGTTGAAGTAATACGGCGCCGCGAGCTCCAGCCCACTGCGCTGCGAGTAGCTGAAGTCGGGGAACAGGAAGCCCGACTTGCGCTGATCGCCCAGCGGGAAGGAGATGATCGGCGTGTAGAGGATCGGCACGCCCTTGAAGTCCAGGCGCACGCCGCGGCCCGTGCCGTTGCGCGTGGCCGTGTCGAGGTCGATGTCGTCGGCCGAAAGCATCCAGTCGCTGTTGCCCACGGGGCAGGTCGTGTACCGCACCTCGTCGAGCTGCACCTTGCCGAGCGGCGTGACGGCCAGTTCCTTCGCCGAGCCGCGCGCCGGGCGCGAGGGCACTTCGAACTCGGCGTCGCCGAACTTCGCGCCGCCCACGGCATCGTAGCTGCCGGTCTCACCCTTCACGCGGATCTGCGGATCGCGGTATTCGACGTGGCCATCGACCTGAAATGAGCGCGATTCGGCGTCGTAGGTGACGTCCTCCGCGCTAAGGTGCCGCGAGCCTTGACGGATGTCGACCTTGCCCTTCAGGCGCGCATCGCCGTCCCGGCCCAGCTCCGCGGCGTCGCTCGACACCACGATGTTCTGGTCGTCGGGATCGCCGGACTCGCTCGTGGTCTGCGGCAACGGGGTCACGACCGGCCCGCAAAGCTCGGCGGCGGCGGCCCGCGAC
>DASTQG010000014.1:0-7675 GCA_035761885.1 Steroidobacteraceae bacterium
GAGGGCGCGAAGTGAGCGAGCGGAGCGCCGATCCGCAGGTCAATCTCTTCGACGTGGAGCGCGAAGCGCTCGCCCGCCTGCCGGTTCCGGCTCGCGACTACTACTGCGGCGGTGCCAACGACGAGATCACGCTGCGCGACAATCGCGCGGCCTACGATCGCATCGCCTTGCACTACCGGGTACTGCGCGACGTGAGCCAGCGCGACACCTCCACCGCGGTGCTCGGCGCCGAGGTGAGCCTGCCGGTGCTGATTGCGCCGACCGCGTTTCACCAGATGGCGCACCCGGATGGCGAGCTGGCCACCGCGCGCGCCGCCCAGGCCGCCCGCACGTTGATGATTCTGAGCACGCTCTCCACCTGCGAGATGGAGGAGGTCGCGCGCGCGGCGCGCGGCGCCTGGTGGTTTCAGCTGTACGTGTATCGCGACCGTGGCGTCACGCGCGAGCTGATGCAGCGCGCGGTCAGCGCCGGCTGCAAGGCCATCGTGCTCACCGTCGATGCGCCCGTCGGAGGTCTGCGCGAGCGCGACGTGCGCAACCGCTTCGCGCTTCCGCCGGGGCTCAAGATGTGCAACCTGCGCGGCGCAGGCCAGGAGCACGCGGGCCTGGAAGCGGAGATGGGTGGCGTGTCGGGCTACTTCACCCGGCTCCTCGATCCCACGCTCAACTGGAAAGACCTCGATGCGCTGGCTGCGGCATTGCCCGTTCCGCTGATCGTCAAAGGCATCGTGCGCGCCGACGACGCCGTGCGAGCCCGCGAGCACGGGGCCGCGGGCATCGTCGTCTCCAATCACGGCGGACGTCAGCTCGACACCGCACCGGCGCCCATCGAGGTGCTGGAGCGCATCGCGACCGCCATCGACCACCGGCTCGAGATCTACATCGACGGAGGCGTGCGCCGCGGCACGGACGTGCTCAAGGCGCTCGCCCTCGGCGCGCGAGCGGTGCTCATCGGACGGCCGGTGCTGTGGGGCCTGGCCTGCGGTGGCGAAGCGGGAGTCGCGCACGTGCTCGAGATCCTGCGGCGCGAGCTCGATGTCGCGATGGCGCTCGCGGGATGCCGCAGCCTCGCCGAGATCGATGTCGATCTCATCCGCCCGCCGATGCCGCTGCCTGCGCGGCCCGACCGCTGGCGACCGGCCTGAGCCCCAGATGCGCGGCTACGCGATCCTCGGGTTGCTCGCATTGTCCGCCACGCTCGCGGCACAGTCGCTCTACAAGTATCGCGATGCGGACGGCAACTGGGTCTACACCGATCGCCGGCCCGACGATACGCGCGAGGTGGAGCAGGTGCAGCTCGCGCAAAGCGCGGCGCCGCCCGAGGTGACGGTGACCCGCCGCGTGGTCGACGGGCAGCTCGAGCTCGTGGTCAACAACGGCTGCTTCTGTCCGACCGAGGTGGCGGTGCAGCTGTTCGAGCCGCGCAACGTTACCGTTCCACCGGAACCGATCCTGCGCACCATCGCGCCGGCGCGCCGCGAAACCGTGCTGTTGAAGCTCGCGGCGCTCGATGCCGACAAGCCGATGAGCGTGGGCTACCAGTACCTCGCGGTGCTGGGCGATCCGAAGTCCGAACACGCGGTCACCGAGCCCTATCGCGCGCCGTTCGCACTGGCGCGCGCGTTCCGCGTCACGCAGGCCGCGCCGGTGCAGATCACCCATCGCGACGCGTCCAGCGCGCAGGCCGTCGATATCGAGATGCCGATCGGCACGCAGGTGTACGCGGCGCGCAGCGGCACGGTCATCGAGGTGGCGAGCCGTTTCTTCGAGGGCGGCGTGGATCGCGTGCGCGATGCGAACGTAGTGCGGGTGCTGCATCCGGACGGCACCATGGGCGTGTATGCGCATCTCAACTGGGATTCCATCCGCGTGAAGCCGGGCCAGGTCGTGCGACGCGGCGAGTACATCGCCGATTCGGGCAATACGGGCTTCTCGTCCGGACCGCACCTGCACTTCGCGGTCCAGCGCAACGCCGGCCTCAAGCTGCATTCCGTGCCGGTGCAGTTCACCGGTCCGGGCGGCACGGTGGTCACGCCCCAGGCCGGCACGATGCTCACCGCTTACTAGGTACCGGACTTTGCAAAATTGCAAAGTCCGGTACCTGGAGCATAATCCCTGCGCCCGCACGAACAACAACGACGGCGGGCGAGGGGAGTAGAACATGAAGAACGTGGTCATCGGCTCGCTCCTCGGCGGGCTCGTGCTGTTCATCTGGGGCTTTCTGTTCTGGGGGCTGAGCCCCTTCGCGTATTCGGCTCTCTCGCACGCTGCACCCGACGACGCCACGGCGGGCCAGGCGCTCATGCAACACTTTCCGCAGACCGGCACGTACTACATTCCCGGTCCGCACAATCCGCCCGACCAGCTGAAGACACTCCACGAAGCAGGCCCGGTCGCGTTCGTGTTCTTCAATCGCGAGGGCAAGCCGTTGATGGCGCCGTCGGTGATGATCACGGGCTTCGTGCACTGCATCGTCCTCGCCTTCCTGGTCGCGCTCGCGCTCAATTCGCTGGGCAACGCGCTGCCCGGTTACGGCGAGCGCGTGCGCCTGATCGTTCTCTTCGGCCTCGCAGCCTCGCTGTGGGGTCCCGTCGCCCAGATCATCTGGTGGTACTACCCGCCGGCCTGGCAGTGGTGGGTCGCTTTCGAGCAGTTCGTGGCCTGGGTCCTGCTCGCCCTGGTGCTGGCGCGGTTCGTGCGGCCGAAAGCCGCGTGAGAGTCGGCGTGGAGGCGCAAGCTTGGCCGTCAGCCCCGAGTTCCAGAGCTACGTGATCGAGCAGCTCGCGGAGCTCGGGCCGGTCAGCGCGCGGCGCATGTTCGGCGGCGTGGGCCTGTACCACGACGAACTGTTCTTCGCCCTCATCGACGACGACACGCTGTACCTGAAGGTCGACGACAGCAACCGCGACGACTACGTGAGCCGCGGCATGCGACCGTTCTGCCCGTATCCGGACAAGCCGGAGATCCAGATGGGCGGCTACTACGCCGTCCCGGCGGACGTGCTCGAGGAAGCAACGGAGCTGGCGCTGTGGGCGCGCCGCTCCTGCCAGGTGTCCCTCGCCGCCGCGGCGCGCAAACGCAAGAAGCCCGCAGTCTCCAGAACCAGGAGGAAGCGAAATGATCGCTGAACCGATGAACGTCAATTTCCTCGCCGTCGCTGTTGCAGCCGCGGTGGCATTGTTCGGCCTCGGCGGCCTCTGGTATTCCAAGGCGCTGTTCGGTGAGGTCTGGAATCGCGAATCGGGCCAGGCGCCCAAGACCGACCGCCACCCGGCGCTCGTGTTCGGCGTGAGCTACGCGCTCGCGTTCATCGCGGCGTGGTTCCTGGCAGCGGTGCTGCCTGTCGATGCTTCCGTGGGACAGGCGACGATGCTCGGCATCCTCATCGGCGCATGCTGGGTCGCGACCAGCTTCGGCATCAACTATGGGTTCGGCTCACGCAGCCTGAAACTCTGGCTGATCGACGCGGGTTACCACGTCCTGCAGTTCACGCTCTACGGAGTCATCCTGGGAGCGTGGCGGTAGTCATCCTGCGTCGCTGGCGCCGGACAGCGCCTTGACCAGCTCCTCGAGCGAGCTCACCGGCGCGGAGCAGGTGGTGCCGCGGCACAGGTAAGCGCGAGTTGCGCCCGCGGAGCTCTTTTCAGCGAGCGCCGCGGGCAGATTCGTGACGTCGGCCGGGATCGCGAACACCATGCGTCGCGGCGCGTACAGCGAGGCGAGCTGATCGCGCCACGTCTGCGCATCGGCACCGCGAATGACGATGCTTTGCGCGGGTTCGAGTTGTTCCTGCAGCGCGATGAGCAGCGTCGCGTGTCCTTGCGGGTATTTTTCCAGCGGCCCCCAGCCCGCTCGCAGCGTGCGGCGGGCCTCCTCGAGGTAACGAGGTTCCGCGAGCAGCGTGCCGAGGCGGTTCAGCGCCAGCGCCGCCACCGCATTGCCACTGGGTGTCGCATCGTCGCCGAAGGATTTCGGCCGGTGCATGAGCTGTTCGTGGTCGTCGGCCGTGAAGAAGAACCCGCCGTTGGCGCGATCGGCGAAGTGCTCGAGCACCGCGTCCGCGAGCTGCCCGGCCCATTCGACGTCCTCGGTGCGCCAGCGCGCCTGCAGGAGCTCGAGGATCGCATCGATCAGGAACACGTAGTCATCGAGATACGCCGGGAGGGCGGGGCCCGGGGTCGTGGGCTCGGCCAGCCCGGTCGCGATCAATCGCCCGTCTCGCCACAAGCGCTCACGCACGAACGCGAGCGCGCGCTCGGCCGAAGCAATGAGATCCGCGCGGCCCAGGCGGCGGCCCGCGATCGCCATGCCGCGGATCATGAGCGCATTCCAGCTCGTCAGGATCTTCTCGTCGCGTCCCGGCCGCACGCGCTGCTCGCGCAGCGCCAGCAGCTTGCCCCGTGCGCTTTCGAGCAGCGCCTGCACCTCTTCGAGCGTGGGTCCGCGCTTGGAGGCGAGACCCTCCAACGGCTCGTAGATGTGCAGATGCCAGCGGCCTTCGAAATTGGGGGCATGGTACAGGCCGAAGTGCCGCTCGAAGATCCGGTACTCGTCGCGCGTGAGCGCAGCCTGCACTTCGCCCTTGTCCCAGACGTAGAACTTGCCCTCGTGGCCCTCCGAGTCCGCATCGAGGCTCGAGTAGTAGCCGCCCTGTGGCGACTGCATTTCGCGCAGCACCCAGTCGGCGGTGCGGGCGGCGATGCCGGCGTAGAACGCATCTCCGGTCGCCGCGGCGGCATCCGCGTACATCGCGAGCAGCGGACCGTTGTCGTACAGCATCTTCTCGAAGTGCGGAATCATCCAGTGCTGATCGACGGAATAGCGTGAGAAGCCGCCGCCGAGCTGGTCGAAGAGACCGCCTTCGGCCATGCGTTTGAGCGTGAGCGTCGCCATGAACAGCGCGTGCAGGTCGGGCTTCCTGTCGCCCGCGCTGGCGTGCCACAGGCGCAGCAGCAGGTCGAGGGTCGCCGGGTGCGGAAACTTGGGCGCGCCGCCGAAGCCGCCGTTCTCACGATCGAACTCGTCGTCGAGCAGCTTGCGCGCAAGTTGCAGCGGCGCGGCGCTGAGCTCGACGGAATCCGCGGCGGGCGCGGGGTAGAGCGTCGCGAACGCCTCGTCGAGCGCCGAGTTCTGGGTGCGGATCTCCTGCTCGTGCTTCTGGTAGTAGTCCGCCACGCGCCTGAGCAGATCCTTGAAGGCCGGCATGCCGAAGCGCGGCGTCGACGGGAAGTAAGTGCCTCCGAAGAAGGGGCGGTGATCGTCGGGCGTGAGGAACATCGTGAGCGGCCAGCCGCCGCCGCGCTGCGTGAGCATCTGGTGCGCGATCTGGTAGATGCGGTCGAGGTCGGGCCGCTCCTCGCGATCGACCTTGATGTTCACGAACAGCTCGTTCATGAGCCGCGCCGTTTCCTCGTCCTCGAAGGACTCGTGCGCCATCACGTGGCACCAGTGGCAGGCCGAGTAGCCGACCGACAGCAGGATGGGCTTGTTCTCGCGGCGCGCGAGCGCCAGCGCCTCGGTGGACCAGGGATGCCAGTCGACGGGGTTGTGCGCGTGCTGGCGCAGGTACGGGCTGGTTTCACGGGCCAGCCGGTTGGCGGATGCGTTGGCGGAGGGCGAGCTCATGGGACCGGCAGCATGCGACTGATAGACTAGTCACTATAACTTTGAACGGGCGCCGCGGGGCCCGTTCCCGCAAGAGCCCATTCCCGGCAGATGACACAGATCGAGACTTCCGCAGGTCCTGCGCTGGCAGCGGCCGACGTGCCCGTGCTGCGCCTGAAGCGCGGCGAGGATCGCCGTCTGACCGCCGGGCACCTCTGGGTTTTCAGCAACGAAGTGGATACGGCGGCGACGCCGCTCACGCGCTTCGAGCCGGGCGACCCCGTGCAGGTGCATTCCGACCGCGCTCGTTTCCTGGGCTACGGCTATGTGAACCCGCGCTCGCTCATCGCCGCGCGCATCGTGAGTCGCAGTGCCGAGCAGCCTCTGGACCAGGCGCTGCTGGTGCAACGCGTGCAGGTGGCGCACAGCCTGCGGCGGCGCCTGTTCGAGCAACCCAACTATCGGCTCGTCTACGGCGAATCCGACGGTCTGCCGGGCCTGGTCGTGGATCGCTACGACCAGACGCTCGTGGCGCAGATCGGTACCGCCGGCATGGAGCGGCTCAAGCCACAGATCGCCCAAGCGCTCGAAAAAGTGATGCACCCGCGCGGTCTTCTGTGGCGCAACGACAGCAGCTCGCGCGAGCTGGAGGGCCTGACCTCGTATGTCGAGCCTGCGTTCGGCGAGATTCCCGAGTCGCTCGCAGTGCAGGAAAACGGCCTCAGCTTCAGCGTACCCCTCGGCGGTGGCCATGGCGGTGGCCAGAAGACGGGCTGGTTCTTCGACCAGTCCGCCAACCGACAGGCTTTCCTGAAATACATTCCCGGCGCGCGCGTGCTGGATGTCTTCAGCTATGTCGGCGCCTGGGGGCTGGCGGCCGCGAAGCATGGGGCTACCGAGGTCACCTGCGTCGACAGCTCGCAGGCCGCGCTCGAGGCTCTCGAGGCCAATGCCGCCCGCAATGCGGTCAAGGTCGAGACGATCAAGGGCGACGCCTTCGAGGTCCTGGAGCGCCTGCACGAGCAGAAGCAACGTTTCGACGTGGTGGTGCTCGATCCGCCAGCCTTCATCAAGCGGCGCAAGGATATCCCCAAGGGCCAGGCCGCCTATCGCCGGCTGAACCAGCTCGGCCTGCAACTGCTGGCGCGCGACGGGCTGCTGGTTTCCTGCTCTTGCTCGTATCATCTGCAGGAGGCGGAGCTCCTCGCCGCGATCCAGAAGGCCGCACGGCACGTGGGCCGGACGGTGCAGGTGCTGGAGTTCGGCGGCCAGGCTCCCGATCATCCGGTGCACCCGGCGATCGCGGAGACGCGCTATCTCAAGGCCTTCTTCTGTCGCGCGGTGCAGGACTGACGATGCTCGAATACCCGAACTTCGATCCCGTGGCGTTCTCGATCGGCCCCTTCGGCGGCTTCGGACCGATCCGCGTGCACTGGTACGGCATCATGTACCTCGTCGGCTTCGTCGCGGGCTGGTGGCTCGCGCGCCAGCGCGCAAAACAGCCGGGCTCGACCTGGAAGCCGGTAGATGTCGACGACCTGATCTTCTTCGCGGCCCTCGGTGTGATCCTCGGCGGCCGCATCGGCTGGGCGCTGATCTATGGGCACGATGCGCTGGCGGAGAACCCGCTCGCAATCTTCAGGATCTGGGAGGGCGGCATGTCCTTCCACGGCGGCCTGATCGGCGTCATGGTGGCGATCGCGGTGTTCGCGCGGCTGCGCAGCCGGGCGGTCGCGGACGTGTTCGACTTCACCGCACCCCTGCCGGGCCTGGGCCTGCTCTTCGGGCGCATCGGCAATTTCATCAACAACGAGCTGTGGGGCAAGACGACCGACGCGCCCTGGGGTGTGCTCGTCAACGGCGAGGTGCGCCACGCCTCGCAGCTGTACGAGGCCTTTCTCGAGGGTCTGGTGATCTTCGTCGTGCTGTGGATCTTCACCGCGAAGCCGCGGCCGCGCCTCGCGCCGTCCGGCCTGTTCCTGGTGCTGTACGGCGTGTTCCGCTTCGCCGTGGAGTTCGTGCGCGTGCCCGACGACTACATGGGCGACCAGGGCTACATCGCCTTCGGCTG
>DASTQG010000015.1:0-19197 GCA_035761885.1 Steroidobacteraceae bacterium
CTCGCGGGATGCGGCAACAACGAGAGCTCCGCGGCTCCCGAGCGGGGCGGCCCGGGTGCACCGCGGGGCGTGGGAGGCATGGGTCAGCCGGTGGGCGTGGTAACTGAGGCCGCGCGCGACGAGGATTTCGTCAACGAGATCGAAGCCCTCGGGACCGCCCGCGCCAACGAGGCGGTCAGCATCACCTCCAAGGTCTCGAACCTCGTCACGCAGATCCAGTTTCGCGAGGGCCAGCAGGTGCGCCGCGGTGACATCCTGGTGCAGCTGGACAACGTGGAGGCCACCGCGGAACTCATGGCCGCTCGCGCCGCGCTGAGCGAAACGCAGAGCCAGCTCAATCGCAGCCGCGAGCTGTTCGCCACCAAGGCGCTGTCGCAGTCGCAGATGGATCAGCTGGAGGCCACGCTGAGCGCCAACCAGGCCCGGGTGACCACGGCCCAGTCGCGCCTCAGCGATACGACGATCCGCGCGCCGTTCGACGGCAGGATCGGGCTGCGAAACGTCAGCGTGGGCAGCTTCGTGAGTCCCGGCGCGATCATCACGACGCTCGACGACACGCGCATCATCAAGCTCGACTACGCGGTACCGGAGTCATTCGTCGCGGTTCTCAAGGAAGGGCTGCCCCTCACGGCCTCGAGCGTCGCGTTTCCGAACCGGGAGTTCGCCGGCAAGGTCGCCAGTGTCGACTCGCGCGTGGATCCCACCACGCGCTCGGTCATCGTGCGCGCAACGGTGCCCAACCCCGACGGCGCGCTGAAGCCGGGCATGTTCCTCACCGTCAGGATGCGGCAGGACCGCGAGCAGGTTGTGATGATCGCCGAGCAGGCGCTGGTGCCCGAGGAGGGCCGCCAGTTCGTCTTCGTGGCGGAGGGTGACAAGGCCTCCAAGCGCGAAGTGGCCATCGGGCGCCGCAAACCTGGCCGGGTGGAGATCATTCGAGGACTCCAGGCCGGGGACCGGGTGATCGTCGAAGGCACGCAGAAAGTGCGCGACGGCGGAGCCATCCGTGACCTCACGCGGGAGGCGGAAAGCTCCGCTCCCGCCGCCGCGGGACCGTAAAAAAGGGGTCCTTGCGTTTTTCGGAAAGCCGTCCGGCCGCGGGCGTGTCAACTGCGCCCTTTCCGCCTAACTCTTTGATATTGGGAGGATTCGAGGCTCCCTCAGCCAGTTCGGCCACCGCCCACTGGTAGAATGACGGCCCATCCCACCTGGTCCGTCGTGGTTCTGACCCGCCCCCCGTCCGGGTCGGGTTCACAACAACAGCCCGACGGCGCCTGGCGGGGTGCTCCGAGTTCTCACATGCCTGGCCCCGGCCAGCCAAAGAGCGTTGTCGTGGCCGCGTCCCCTTATCAGCAGCTCGAGCAGGAATTCCGCAGGCTTCATGCCTTTCGCGGCGCCCTGTCGCTGCTGCGCTGGGACCAGGCAGTGATGATGCCGCGCGGCAGCTCGGATGTTCGGGGCGAGCAGCTGGCCGCCCTCGAAACCGAGTACCACGCTCTGCTGACCGCACCCAAGGTGACCCGGCTGCTGGATCGGGCCCAGGCCAACGCACAGGGACTCGAAGACTGGCAGGTGGCGAATCTGCGCGAGATGCGCCGCCAGCGCGACCATGCCATCGCGACCCCGCCGACGTTGGTCTCGCGGCTGGCACGTGCCACAGCGCGGGCTGAAGCCAAATGGATCGAAGCGCGCCGGGCCGGTGACTTCGCGATCTTCGCGCCGCACCTCGAGGAAGTGGTCCAGCTCGTGCGCGACAAGGCGGCGCTTCTGGGCCAGGCGCTGAACCTGCAGCCTTACGATGCGCTGGTCGACGAGTTCAGCCCGGGCATCACGACCCAGGAGATCGACACGCTCTTCAAGGCAACCTCCCGCAAGCTCCCCAACCTGATCAACGACGCCATCGAGCTGCAGGCGCGCACACCGGCCCTGCCCATCAGCGGGAAGATCTCGGTTTCCAAGCAGCGCGCCCTGGCCATCGAGGTGATGAAGGCGATCGGGTTTCCCTTCGATCGCGGCCGGCTCGACGAGAGCGAGCATCCGTTCACCGAGGGCGTGCCCGGTGACATCCGCGTCACGACCCGCTTCGATGCGAACGAACCGTTTTACGGCCTGCTCGGCGTGTTGCACGAGAGCGGGCACGCGATGTATGACCTGGGACTGCCCAAGGACTGGCGCGACCAGCCGGTCGGGCGCGACCGCGGCATGGCGCTGGAAGAGAGCCAGTCGCTGCTGCTCGAGATGATCATCGGGCGCAGCCGCGCGTTCGTGCGCTATCTGAAGCCGCTGCTGGAAAAGCACTGGGGCGTGAGCGGCCCCGAGTGGGAAGTGGAGCAGCTGTACCGGTACTTCAACCGCGTGCGCAAGGCGATGATCCGCGTCGACGCGGACGAGCTCACCTATCCGATCCACATCATGCTGCGCTACGAGCTCGAGCGGAAAATCCTCAGCGGCGAGCTGCCGATCCGCTCGATTCCCGAGGCCTGGAACTCCTTCATGGAGGACCGCCTCAGCATCCGGCCTTCCAACGACGCGGAAGGCTGCCTGCAGGATATCCACTGGGCCGTCGGTTCCTTCGGCTATTTCCCCTCGTATGCGCTCGGCGCAATGATCGCCGCGCAGCTCTACGAGAGCCTGCACCAGCAGCGGCCGACCATCGAAGAGGAACTGGCCGCGGGGCAGTTCGGCCCGCTGTTCGCCTGGCTGCGCGAGAACGTCCACGGTCAGGGCGCGCGCATCACGATCCAGGAACTCATGAAAAACGCGACCGGGAAGCCGCTGTCGGCGGCTTCCCTACTGCGCTACCTCGAGACCAAGTATCTCGAGGCGGCGCCGCAGTAACACGGGGGACATTGCATGCGCGATTCGCGCCGATATCGTTGAGCCCATGAACCGTTCCGCCTGCACTCGTGGAACCGCCAGCACCTCGCCCTCGCGGCGCGGTCGGGCCCTGCTCGCTGCTGCGCTGCTGGTCCCGGGCGTCGTGCCCGCGCACGACTACTGGTTGCAGGCCGATCAGCTCGTGCTGGCGCCGGGTGAGCGGCTGACCGTGCACCTGAATCTCGGTCAGGCGTTGCAGGCCGAGGAAGAGAAGGCCTACGAGGCCGCGCGCGTGGAGCGCTTCGAGCTGCGCATCGGGCGTGACGACGTGCGTGACCTGGTGCCCACCACGCCGGAAGGCGCCAAGCCGCTCTTCTCCGACACGATCGACCAGTCGCAGCCGTTCCTGATGAGTCTCACGCGCGGCGTCGCGCAGGTCGAGCTGAGCGCGCAGGAGTTCGACGAGTACACCGCTCACGAGGGCATTCCGTTCAGGGCGCAGCGCGCTCGCGAGCGCGAGCGCTACTGGCGTTTCCTGAAACTGCTCGGACGTGCCGGGCCGGAAACGGAGACCGACCTGCACCACCGCTTCACCGGCGCTCAATTCGAGATCGTGCTGCTGCAGAACCCGTTCACGGCGCGGCCCGGCGAAGAGCAGATCGCGCAGCTGCTGTTCGAGACCAAGCCGCTCGCCGGCGCCGCGGTGGCGGCCCTGCACCGCGCTGCTGATGGGACGCTCACGCGGCTCGACGGTGTCACGGACACGCGCGGCGTCGTGCGCTTCACGCTCCCTGTCGGCGGCACATGGCTGATCCGCGCCGTGCACATGCGTCCCTGCCAGGGCTGCAAGGACGTCGACTGGGAAAGCTTCTGGGCCGCGTACACGTTCAACCTATGAAGTTGTTCTGGATCAGCGCGGCGTTCGTGGTGCTGGCGCTCGTATTGCCACCGGTGTCGCAGCCGCAGAGCTATCACGCGTTCGTCGACGACCGCACCTTGCTCGGTATCGCCAACTTCTGGAACACCGCCTCGAACCTGCCTTTCGTGCTCGTTGGCCTGTGGGGGACGTGGGTGCTCGCGCCGGCGCAGCACGTGCGCGCACACTTTCACGACCCCGCCGAACGCTGGCCCTACCTCGCGTTCTTCGCGGCCATCGCGCTCACGGGCGTGGGCTCGGCCTGGTATCACCTCGCACCCGACGATGCGCGGCTGGTCTGGGATCGCCTGCCGATCGCGCTGGCCTGCGCTGCGCTGTCGGTCGCATTCATCGGCGACATCGTGGGGCGTCGTGCGATGCCCGCCCTCTGGCCTGCCCTGGGGATCGGCGCCGCGACAGTCGGCTGGTGGCAGCACACGGAACTGCACGGCGCCGGCAATCTGATTCCCTATTTCGCTCTGCAGACCTACGTGGTCGCGGTGGCGCTGTACCTCCTGCTTGCCGTGCCTGCACGCTACAGCCACCGCGGCGACATCTGGACGATGCTCGCGATCTGGATCCTGGCACACGTCGCCGAATGGCTCGACGCCCCCTTGTACGCGGGCGGGTACTTCCTGAGTGGGCACACGTTCAAACATCTGCTCGCCGCGCTTGCGGCGGCGTGGCTCCTGCGTATGATCCTGCGGCGCTCGCCGCTCGATCCCATGCCCGTGGCCACTGCCGCGGCGGGCGCAACCTGAATGAGCTCCGTCGCCCTGGTCGACTTGCCGGCGCCTTCGCGCAATTTTCACCGCCTGCAGGCGCGCCTGCGCGGGCTCGTGGGCAAGGCCATCGGCGATTACCGCATGATCGAGCCGGGCGACCGCGTCATGGTCTGCCTTTCGGGCGGCAAGGATTCGTACACGCTGCTGGACCTCCTGCTGAGCCTGCAGCGCAGCGCCCCGGTGGAATTCGAGCTGATCGCGGTGAACCTCGACCAGAAGCAGCCCGATTTCCCGGCGCACGTCCTGCCCGAATACCTGACTGCGCTGGGCGTGGATTTCCGGATCGTCGAGCAGGACACCTACAGCGTCGTGAAGCGGGTCGTGCCCGAGGGCAAGACCATGTGCGGGCTGTGCTCGCGCCTGCGCCGCGGCGCGCTCTACCGCTTCGCCGCGCAGAACGGGGTGACAAAGATCGCGCTCGGGCACCATCGCGACGACATGGTGGAGACGCTGTTTCTCAACATGTTCTTCGGCGGCAAGCTCAAGGCGATGCCACCGAAGCTCAGGTCCGAGGACGGGCGGCACATCGTGATCCGGCCGCTCGCCTACGTGTCCGAGCGCGACATAGAGCGTTACGCCAATGCGCGCCGCTTTCCGATCATTCCATGCAACCTGTGCGGCTCGCAGGACAACCTGCAGCGCGTGGCGATCAAGAAGATGCTCGCCGACTGGGAGCGCGAGCATCCTGGCCGCATGGAAGCGATCGCCACCAGCCTGCAGAACGTCGTGCCCTCGCACCTGGCGGATGCGGCGCAGTTCGATTTCGCGGCGCTGCGTTCCGACCCGGTTGCCCATGGCGATGCCAATAGAAGCCGCGACGACGAGGGCGACGGGCGCGAGGACGTGCAATAGCGTGAACAGCCGGTCGGGCAAGGCGCCGCCGCCGCCGCTGTCCAACACTTATTGGATCGAGCCGGGTCGCCTGCTCGCGGGGGAATATCCCGGCTCGCACTCGCGCGCCGACACGATGGAACGCCTGCGACGTCTCCTGGATGCGGGCGTCACCTATTTCATCGACCTGACCGAGCCGGGCGAGCTCAGCCCTTACGACCTGCTGCTGCCCACCGCGAAGACCGCGAACGGGCGCTACGTCATGTACGCCCGCAAGCCGATCCGCGACCACTCGGTGCCGGCAGCCCCGGCGGTGATGGTGGAAATTCTCGAGGACATCGAGCGCGCGCTCGCGGCGGGCCACGTGGTGTACGTGCATTGTCGCGCCGGCATCGGCCGCACCGGCACGGTGGTCGGCTGCTACCTGGTCCAGCGCTGCGCCGAGCGCGGTCAGACGAGCGATGCCGCGCTCGACCTGCTCAACGAGCTGTGGCAGGAGAACGAGCGCTCGCGGACGTGGCCGCAGACGCCGGAGACCGACGAGCAGTTCGAGTTCGTGCGTGAGTGGAAGGCGGCCGCCCGCGCGCAGCAGAGTCCCGCTCGCGAGGAGTTCGAGACACCCGCGCTCTCGGCCGCGCGCAACCTGCGCGAGCGCTATCACGGCGCGCTGCTCGGGCTCGCGATCGGCGATGCGCTCGGTTGCGCCGTGCAGCATCGCAAGCCCGGCACCTTCACGCCGCTCGGCGACCTCATCGGCGGCGGGCCCTTCGACCTGCCGCGCGGCGCCTGGAGCGACGACACTGCGATGGCGCTGTGCCTGGCGGAGAGCCTGCTGGAAAGCGGTGGCTCGGATCCCGCGGACCAGGTGCGGCGCTACCAGCGCTGGCAGCGCGAGGGCCACCTGTCGAGCACCGGCCAGTGCGTGGGCATCACGGCGGCGGTATCGCGCGCGCTCGCGATGGCGCAGTTCAGCGGCAAGCCGCACGCCGGTTCGCACGACCCGGCGCGCGTGGACAAGGAACCGCTGTCGCGTGTCGCGGCGGCCGTGCTGTTTCATTTCGCCGATCCGCGGGCGGCCGTCGAGCAGGCGGCCGAGTGCGCGCGCGTGACCCACCAGGCTCCCATCGTGCTCGATGCCTGCCGCTACTTCGGCGCGTTGCTCGTGGGCGCGGTCGGCGGCGCCAGCAAGACGCAACTGCTCTCACCAGAGTATTCCCCGGTTCCGGGCCTGTGGAGCCGACAGCCGCTCAAGCCCGCCGTGGCCGCGCTCGCCGCCGGGTCCTTTCGCAAGAAGGCGCCTGCGGACATCGATACGGGCGGAACGATCGTGCAGACGCTGGAAGCGGCGCTCTGGGCGCTCGACCGCTCGCGCAATTTCCGCGAGGGCGCGTTGCTGGCTGTCAACCTGGGCATGGACTCGGACGTTACCGGTGCTGTCTATGGCCAGCTCGCCGGAGCCCTGTACGGCGTTGCCGCAATTCCGCCGGCCTGGCGCAACGCGTTGCTGGAGCGGCCGCTCATCGAGGAACTGGCGGACAGGCTGCTCACAGCAGCCATGGAGCGCATGGCGAGCTGAGAATTGAGAAGTGCGTCGCGGTCCCGGCGCGGCGCGAACGAGCCGGGCATCGAGACGCCGGCCGCGCGGCCGATGCCCCGGGGGCGCCACCCGTCCCGGAAGTATGCCAACGCCCGAAGCCCGACCTGCCCGCATCCTGCTCGTAGACGACAATGCTACGGACGTTGCGCTGACGCGCGCCGCCCTGCGGGCCGCCAAGCTCGCGGTGGAGCTGCACTCCGTGTCGAGCGGCGAGGCCGCACTGGCGTTCCTTCGCCGCGAGGGCGATTTCGCGGCGGCCCCGGCGCCCGACCTCGTGCTCCTGGACGTGCGCATGCCCGGCATCAGCGGCATCGAGACGCTGCGGGTGATCAAGTCGGATCCGAAACTGCGGGAGTTGCCGGTGGCGATGCTCACCAGCTCCACGCTCGACGAGGATGTCCTGCGCAGCTACACCGAGAATGCCAGCGCCTACATGACCAAGCCCATCGACATCGATTCGTTCCGGGCCGTGGTGCAGCGGCTGGAGAACTTCTGGTTCTCGGTGGTGGTGCTGCCGCGCGGCGACGACTAGGGGAACGCCCGGGCGAATCTGCTAGCATTGCCCGCGCGCCGCGCAATGTCGGCAGGCAATACTTCCCAAGCACCATCCCATGGCGCTGTTCGCGCCCGCGCATGTTTCCCGCCCCGTCCGCGCACCCGCGCGGCGTTGGGCGCGCCTGTCCGACGACGAGCTGCTGCGCGTACGCTTCAGCGACCTGAAGCTCACCACCGCCAACGCGCGTCTCAAGCGCGGCATCGGGCGCCTCAACGACGAGCTGGCGGCAGTCGGGCTGCGTTTCCGCCCGCACTGCTGGCTGGCCGAGGAATGGTTTTCTCCCGACGGCGTACCGGGCATCGCGATCCCGTTCTACCTGGCGCATCCGCGCCTGCGCGCGCTCGAGCATCGCATGATGCGCGAAGTGGAAGGCGGGAACGCGAACTGGCTCATGCGCATCCTGCGTCACGAGGCCGGCCACGCGCTGGACTCGGCGTTCCGCCTGCGGCGCCGGCGGCGCTGGCGCGAAGTGTTCGGCCCGCCCTCGCTTCCGTACCCGGAGAGCTATCGCCCGCGGCCGGGGAGCCGGCGCTTCGTGCAGCACCTCGGTGCCTGGTACGCGCAGAGCCATCCCACCGAGGATTTCGCTGAGACGTTCGCAGTGTGGCTGTCCGGTGCGCCCTGGCGCAGCGCCTACCGCGAGTGGCCCGCACTCACGAAGCTCGAGTATGTCGATGAGCTGATGCGCGAGTTGCGCGGACAGATTCCGCCGGTGCGCTCGCGCCTGCGCATCGAGCCGATCTCGGCCGACCGCCGCACGCTCGGGGAGCACTATCGCGCGCGCATGGCGCGCAACGCCCGCGGGCGGGCGCGCCTGCTCGACGAACAGCTGCGTCGCACCTTCACGCACGAGCGCCGCCCGTTGCGCCCGGTGCGCGCCGCGAGTTTCATCCGTCGCCACAAGAACTCGCTGCGCCGCACGCTGGCGCTGCAGCTGGACGTGAGCGAGTACCTGGTGCACCAGGTGTTGCGCCAGGTGATCCAGCGCGCGGTGGAGCAGGGGCTGTACCTGCGGACCTCGCAGCGCGACGCGCGCAAGCCGGTGCAACGGCTGATCGCGCGCCTGACGCGCATGCACCTGGACGGCAGCGCGGGCAGGCACATGCTATGAAGCCGCTGCGAACGCTCGTGGTGATGCACGAAAGTCTCGTGCCGCCCGACAAGCTCGACGGCTACAGCGAGAAGGAAATCGACGAGTGGCGCACCGAGTACGACGTGATCTCGCACCTGAAGAAGGCGGGACACGAGGTGAAGGCGCTCGGCGTGGGCGACAGCCTGACGGAGCTGCGCGCGCAGATCTCGGACTGGAAGCCGCAGATCGTGTTCAATCTCCTCGAGGAGTTCGACGGCATCGTCACTTACGACCAGCACGTCGTCGCGTTTCTCGAGCTGCATCGCCAGCCCTACACCGGCTGCAACCCGCGCGGCCTCATGCTGTCGCGCGACAAGGTGCTGTGCAAGCAGCTGCTCGCGTATCACCGCGTGTCCACGCCGCAGTTCGCCGTGTTCACGCGCGGCCGGCGCGTGGTGCTGCCCAAGCGCCTGCGCTTTCCGATGTTCGTGAAGTCGGCCACCGAGGATGCGAGCCTGGGGATCGCGCAGGCCTCGGTGGTGGAGGACGCCGCACGCCTCAAGGAGCGCGTGCAGTTCATTCACGAGCAGACGAACTCCGATGCGCTGGTGGAGGAATACATCGAGGGACGCGAGCTGTACGTCGGCGTGATGGGCAACCAGCGCCTCACGACGTTCCCGGCGTGGGAGATGATCTTCGGCTCGGCGCCCACCATCGCCACGCGCAAGGTGAAATGGGACAAGCGCTACCAGCAGAAGAACGGCATCACCACCCTTGCGGCGCAGGATCTGCCGCCGACCGTGGTGGAGCAGCTGGAGAAGCAGGCCAAGCGCATCTACAAGGCGCTGCACCTCACCGGCTACGCGCGCATGGATTTCCGGCTGCGCCCGGACGGGAGCCTGTTCGTGCTGGAGGCCAACGCCAATCCGAACCTGAGCGCGGGCGAGGATTTCGCCGAGTCCGCGCGGGCGGTGGGCATTTCCTACGAAGACCTGCTGGCACGCATACTGTCGCTCGGTCTCGGCTATCAGGCTGCATGGAGAACCTATGAATCGTGATCTGCGTCTGGGATTGAGCCTCGCGGTGCTGGTTTTCTCGGGCGCTCTGGCTTCGTGCACCACCGATTCGAAGCTGCGCGAGGCGGATCTCGACCGGCTGCGCAGCTGGTACCCGGGCAACTACACCAACGTCGCGCAGGTCGAGAAGGACATGGCCGAGGGCATCGCGGACGTTCGCGAGCCCGTGAACATCCTGATCATCCCGGTCGCCGCGCTGGCCATCGGCGACAACGTCTTCTATGTGCAGCAGAGCGACGCGATGAATCCGCAGCGCATCCTGAGCCAGCGCATCCACCGTTTCGAGAAGGGGCCGGACGAGCTGACGCTGATCCAGACCATTCTCACGCTCAAGCAACCCGAGCGCTGGCGCGGCGGCGAGATGCAGCCCGACCTGTTCAAGGGCATCCGGCCGGACGACGTGCAGGCCGGACCGGGCTGCGCGCTGGCGTGGACGTTCCTGGAATCCAAGTTCACCGCCAACTGTCCGGTGGTGGCGGAAGGGCAGACGCCGTTGCGCGTGGAGCTCACCATCGACGAGCTGCGCCTGGCGGACCTGTCCTTCAACGGGCGTGTGAAGGCGGTGCCGAGCCGAAGTGCCGATCCGCTCTACAGGTTCGAGCGCCAGTAGGCGGCCGCTACGGTTGGGCCAGCGTGCGCCGCAGCGCCTGCTGGAAGCCCGGATCGATGGATTGCAGGTTGGCGGTTCGGTCGACGATGAGGCCGCCCGCGTCGAGCAACGTGACCACAGCTGAGTGGCTGAAGATGCCGGGCTGCGCCTCGCGATAGCGAATGCCCAGGACAGCGGCCAGTTCGCGCACTTTGTCCTCCGGCGCGCGCGCCAGCCACCACTTGCTGGTGTCGATGTTGTGCAGTTCCGCGAACCGCGTCAGGGCCGTCGGGGTGTCACGCTGCGGATCGAAGCTGACCATGACCACCTGCAGGCGCGCCCGCTCGGCCGGTGTCAGCGCCCGTTCCATGCGCTGGAGATTGAACGCGAGCAGGGGGCACACGCTGTCACAGGAGGCGTAGAACATCGTGATCAACACGGGCCGTCCGCGCAGCTGAGCCAGTGGTCGCTCGCGCCCGTCGGCAGTGGTGAGCTCGAGGTCGAGCTGATAGATCGATTCGCCCGCGATCGACTGCGCGGGTGCCATCGTTTCGTGCGCATGGGGCGGCGTGGCTGGAGGTTCCGCTGCCAGGGCGAGTCCCGCGGCAACGGCGCAGGCAAAGAGCGCGGAGAGGTGCACGGTCCTCATGGCGCATCCATCGCGCAGCGAAATCCCAGGTTGCCCACCGAGTAGCTCGCTTCCAGGGAACTCAGATAGGCAATGCGCATCAGCACCGCGTAGTTGTCCCGGTCGGCGACGCTCAGTGCTCCTTCGCCGCAGAACTGCAGCCGGTCCGCGCCACCCTGCTCGCGGCTGTCGGTACTGACCAGCAACGCGTTGTAGTCGAGCGTCCATTCCCACACCAGCCCGTGCAGGTCCTGCACACCGTGAAAATTCGCAGGCGACCGTCCCACTTCGGGCAATGGAGCGCCGGAGGGCTGGGCATACCAGTCGAGAATCCTCTGCCGCCACTGCGGGTCCTGGCGCGCATCGGGCACGGACTCGCTGGCCGCCGCGGCGTATTCCCACTCGTGCCAGGTGGGCAAGCGCGCGCCGCGGGCCGCGCAATACGCTTTGGCGGCGAACCAGCTGACGTGCGTGACCGGTTGTTGCGGCAGCGCGCGGGCGCCGAGCTCGAGCGGTGCCTCCCAGTGCGACAGGTAGGTTGCGTCGGCGAACAGCGGTGCGACGCGCGCGCGCTGCCAGCGTGGATTCGCCCTGACGAAGGCGAGGAACTGCGCATTCGTCACGGGCCGGCGGTCCAGGCGAAAAGCGCGCAGGGTCACAGGGTCTGCAGCCTTGCCCTGAGGCAGGACGGAATTGAACGTCGCCCCCGCGATGGTCGCGGGCGCCGCCTCCTGCAAGCGGGCATGCGCGGGCGCCAGTGCGGATGCCGCGCAGGCGAACGCCGCGAGCAGTGTCTTGCGTGATCGCGTCACGCTCACTCGGCCGCACCCTTGGGTCGCTTGCTGGTGCGACGGATCTCGGCCACTTCGGCGGCCGATACCTGGCCAGCCTTGTTGCCCCAGCTGTTGGGCACGTAGGTCAGGATGTTGGCAACCTCGTCGTCGTTGAGCTGGCTCATCGGCGGCATCACCGAGTTGAACGCCGTACCGTTCACGGTGACCGGACCTGACAGGCCGTTGAGCACGACGTCGGCGGCGCGCCGCTTGTCGGCTAGCAGGTAGTCGGACTTCGCAAGTGGCGGGAATATGCCCGGCAAGCCCGCGCCGGTGGTCTGGTGACACACCGAGCAGGTGCCGGCGTAGAGCACCTCGCCAGCCTTCATCTGCTCATCGATCGACAGAGCACCGTGCGCCGCGGCGGTGGTCGCGGCCGCGACGGCACCGCGCGCCGACGCCTTGTCGCCGAGGTACACCGAGTCCACCTCCTTGCCCGTGTAGATGTCCGTGCGCTCCTTGCCGTCGACCTTGAGCATGCCCAGCGCGCCCTTGTTGAATGCGCGGAAGATCGAGTGATCCACCAGCACGTAGGTGCCCGGCACCTCCAGCTTGAATTCCACGATCGCCGAGCCGCCCGCCGGCACCAGCGTCGTCTGCACGTTTTCCTGGTAACGGCTGCCGCCTTCGGTCCAGACGCGGTCGAAGATCTCGCCGATGAGGTGGAAACTGCTGACCAGGTTCGGTCCGCCGTTGCCCACGTACACGCGCACGCGCTCGCCCGTCTTCGCCTGCAGCGCCTTGTCGCCGAGGAGCGCGCCTTCCGAGCCGTTGAACAGCACGTAGGTGGCGTTCTCTTCGATGGCCTTCTGCATGTCGAAGGGCTGCGAGCCTTTCTCGCGATACTTGCCGACGGTGTAGAAGTCACCCTGTACCACGTAGAACTCGCGGTCCACCGGCGGCAGACCCTCCGGTGGCTCCACCAGGATCAGTCCGTACATGCCGTTCGCCACGTGCATGCCCACCGGCGCCGTGGCGCAGTGGTAGATGTACAGGCCGCGATTGAGCGCCTTGAACGTGAACTGCGATTCGTGCCCGGGCGCGGTGAAGGAGCTCGTCGCGCCGCCGCCGGAGCCGGTGACCGCATGCAGGTCGATGTTGTGCGGCATCTTGTTGTCGGGATGATTCTTGAGATGGAACTCGATCGTGTCGCCCTGGCGCACGCGCACGAACGGTCCGGGCACCGTGCCGCCGAACGTCCAGAACGGGTAGGTGACGCCTTCGGAGATCGGCAGCTCCACCTCGCGCACCTCCATCTCCACCACGACCCTGGCGGGATGACTGCGATTGACCGGCGGTGGCACCTGCGGCGGCAGCGTCAGCGTCGCCTTGACCGGCTGACCCTGCGGCTCGCCCAGTTCGCCCGCGGCGGAACCGCCGGTGTCCGCGGGATCGCGAGCCTCGTCCGTGTCCTGGGGCCCGGAACATCCGGCCAGGACGACGACGACACACAGAAGCAACGCGCCGGCTGAAGGTACGGTCATCGCGAGTCTCCCTCGGTTTCTACAAGAGTCCGTCGGCTGTGCGCGCCGGACAATCCGTACAAATACGAGCAACCCGCGGAAATTTGAATAGGGCCTTGGTGCACCCGACCGGTCGCAGGGGCGTCGCAGTTGCGTTCGCACGATGGTCGCAGGCCGCGCGCGCTTTGCGTGTCGCGCTTCGGCATGCCCACGATCCGGGGGTGACTCACATCGGAGAATGCTCGTGCAATCGATGCTCGTGAACGGCGCCCTCAATGGCCGGCGCCAGGCGCTGAAGGCTCTCGGAACTCTCGCGGCAGGCGCGGTCGTGGGAGGTCCGGCGTTCGCCGCCGGTGCGGCCCAGCCGGAGAAGGCGCGCAAGGGCCTCGATCTCGGCAACCCCTACGACAATCTGTACGCCTTCGGCAAGATCTGGGCGGGCTACGACAAGCCGGTGATCGGGGGCTATCACGGCCTGATGTACGCGCGCATTCCGGGCAAGCGGCTGATACCGATCTTCAACTACGTCGGCACGGGTTGCCTGCAGGCGAAGATCGCCGAGAACGGCGACCTGCTGATCAAGTCGCGCGAGACCGGGTACTTCAGCGACCTGCGTACCGGCGACATCCTGGAAACCTGGGACAACCCCTTCACCGGCAAGCGCGTGGAGGTCTACCACTTCTACAACGACGTGCTCGGCGGCCGCATCGGCCCGCAGATCCCCAAGTTCCTGATCGGCACCGGCAACGCGCCGACGCTCATGAACGAAGGCACGGTGTTTCCGGACGCGAAGGGCGAATACCCGTTCCTGCTGCCGTTCTCGCAGTTCGGCGACGACATGATGCTGTCGTGGGACTACGCTCACATCTACAACAATCCCGTCACGCCGCAAGGCTGGCCGACCTACTCGACCGGCCCCGTGATCACGCCGTCGGAGCACTTCACGTTCAGCTGCTCGCGCCGCGCGCTCGAGGATCGCGACCTGCCCACGGTGCGCATGATCGCGGGCTTTTCGCGCCAGTCCGAGCCCTGGCCGTTCATGCGCCTGGGCGGCACGCCTTACGCGGATATCGTGATCACCGGTCGCATGCACAGTCACAAGGGCCTGAACGGCACCGACGACGTGCCGCGCAAGGTGCTCGACTACATCGAGAAGCACGCGCCTGAATACCTGACGCTGCCCGACGGCTGGCCGGTGACCAACGCGCGCATCGACACCTGGTCGGCGTTCGCGGCCGACGTTCCGCCCGAGACGCCCGGCTACGAGTGGAAGGAGAAGAACAAGGATCGCACCAAGCGCCCGCCGACCGGCCTGGGCGCTCGCGGCTGAGAAAAGGGGACTGTCCCCTTTTGCCGCTCAGGGGACGGGGGCGCCGCCCATCCACACCTCGTGCACCGTCACCGCATCGTCGGTGACGACGAAGTCCGCGCGCCGTCCCGCGGCGATCGCGCCGTGTGCGCGTTCCAGCCGCAGGAATGCTGCGGGGTAGGTGGATGCCATGCGCGCCGCTTCTTCCAGCGGTACGGCGAGCATGCGCACCGCGTTGCGTACGGCGCTCGCCATGTCGAGACAGGAGCCCGCCAGCGCGCCGGCGGCATTGCGCAACACACCGCCGCGAACTTCGATGCGCTCGCCGTCGAGCACGAAGGAACTCTCGGCGCTGCCGACCGGCGGCATCGCATCGGTCACCAGCATCATGCGGCCGCGTGCCTTGGCCGCGAGCGCGACGCGCATCGCAGCCGGATGCGCATGCTCGCCATCGACGATCAGGCCGCACCAGGAGTGCGCGTCCTCGAGCGCCGCGCCCACCACGCCGGGCTCGCGGCTCTGCAGGGGTGACATCGCGTTGTACAGGTGCGTGAAGCCGCGCGCGCCCGCGTCCAGCGCCGCCCGCGTGGTGGCATAGGTCGCGGCCGTGTGTCCGAGGCTGACGATCACGCCACGGCGTGCCAGCTCGCGGATGGTGTCCGGCGCCACGCGCTCGGGCGCGAGCGTGAGCAGGGTGCGGCCCGAGCCGAGCGAGGCGACGAGGTCCAGCAACTCCTCGTCCGGCAGCCGGAACTTCGCGGCGTCGTGCACGCCCTTGCGCTCCGGAGCGAGAAACGGTCCTTCGAGGTGAATGCCGAGCACGCCGGGCAAACCTTCGCGCAACGCCTGCGCTACTGCGCCAACCGCAGCGCGCATCACATCGACATCGTCGCTGATCAGCGTGGGCAGGAATCCGGTCGTGCCGAAACGCCGGTGCGCAGCGGCGATCGCGCGCAAGCCGGCCAGCGTCGGCGAGTCGTTGAACAGCACGCCGCCGCCGCCGTTGACCTGGGAGTCGATGAATCCTGGCAGCAGGCACCGCCCGCGCAGGTCGTGCCGCGCGGCACCGTTCAAGCGCGCGTCACCCTCGGGCACCACCGCGCCGATCCTCGTGCCTTCCACGAGCACGGCGTGGCCCGTGACGAAGCCACTTTCCAGCAGGATGCGACCGTTGCAGAGCGCGACGCTCATACGGTCTGCGTCACCTTGCGCAGGTGCGGCGGCACGTCGGGATCGCGGCCACGCTCGAGCGCGAGCGCATTCACGAGACGATAGAAGCTCTGGATCGCCGCGATCGGCGTGCAGGCCGCGTGCCCGGTCTGCGCGATCGGCAATGCGTCCTGCTGCCCGGCTGCGGCGGTCGGCGCAGCGATCAGCACGCGTGCGCCGCGCGCGCGAAACTCCTCGACCAGCTCGGCCAGGCCCGCGAGCGTTTCGTCGTCCTGGGCGAAGCAGAGCACCGGCAGGTCCGGCCCGACGAGCGCCATCGGTCCGTGCCGTACTTCGGCGGCGCTGAACGCCTCGGCGTGCAGGCCGCACGTCTCCTTGAGCTTGAGTGCGGCTTCCTGCGCGATTCCCAGGCCCAGGCCGCGACCGATGACGAACAGGTTGCGTGCCGGCACCAGCAGCGCAAGCGCCGCGGACCAGTCGAGCTCCCATGCACTCGCCAGAGCCTGCGGCAGCGCATCGGTGGCGGCCAGCAGTTCCGCGTCACCCCGCCACTGCGCCGCGAGCCTGAGGATGGCGGCGAGCGAGCAGATGTAGCTCTTGGTGGCAGCGACGCTGCGCTCCGGGCCCGCGTGCATCGGCATCACCCGATCCGCGAGCTGCGCGAGCGGCGAGTCGGTTGCGTTCACGAGTGCCACGACACGCGCTCCGGCAGAGCGCGCCATGCGCGCGTGCTGCAACAGGTCGGGACTGCGGCCCGACTGGGAGATCGCGAGATACAACGCGTCCTGCATCTGCGGGCTCGCCGCGTACACCGAGCTGACGGAGGGCGCGGCCGATACCGTCATCAGCCCGAGCTGCGTCTCGAACACGTACTTCGCGAAAGTGGCGGCGTGATCGGAGCTGCCGCGCGCGCAGGTGACGACGAACGGCGGACGGCGTGCCTGCAGGTCGCGGATCAGAGCCCGGACTGCGTCGTCGTTGGCACGGTACTGGCCTGCGACCGCCTGCGCGGCTTGCGCCGCTTCGGCGAACATCAAGGTGGCGGACGGATCGCGCCGCGAGGTCATGGCCTGGTCTGCGTTTCGGGATGGCTCTGCAGCTCGGCGACGAAATCGTACATGTCGCCGCGATACAGCGAAGTGGTGTACTCCACAACCCGGCCGTCGTCGAGGAAAGAGCGCCGCTCGATCCACAGCCCCGGGCTACCCGTCTCGACGCCCAACAGCTGCGCCTGCTCCGCGTCGAACACGACGGCGCGCAGGCGCTGCAGTGCGCGCCTGGGCTTGCAGCCGGCGCGCTCGAGCGCCTCGTAGAGCGAATTCTTCACCAGGCTCGCATCGCGCAGAACGCTCTGCGGCACCGCGCTGCGCTCGATCGCGAGCGGCTCATCGCCACCCAGGCGCAGGCGGTGCAGGCGAACCACGCCCTGTCCGGGCGAGAGGTTCAGGGCCATCGCCTCCTCGGGTGTGACTTCGCCGACGCTGCGCTCCAGGAATTTCGAGCGCGGGTCCAGGCCGCGGGCGCGCAGGTCGTCACTGAAGCTGGTCAGGTGCGAGGCCGAACGCACGATGCGGTCTGAAACGAAGGTGCCCGACCCGTGCCGCTGCGTGAGCATCCCGTCATCCACGAGAACCGCGATCGCCTTGCGCACCGTCACGCGCGACAGGGAGAGGAGGCGCGCCAGCTCGCGCTCGCTGGGCAAGGCATGGCCCGGCTGCAGGTGTCCCGCATCGATCACACCCTGGATCGCACTGCGCAAACGCAGATACGCGGGCGAGTCGGCATCCCCGGAGCGGCGCCCGAGACGGCGGAACTCTTGGAGCAGGGGAGTGCGGCTCATGAATGGATAATACCACTAGAGGACCAATCGCCCATAGCGCGCACAGCTATGTGTGAATTGTCCGACAGAAATAGATGATTTGCTCCACAGCATCCTGAAGTGGTATTACATTGGCATCAAAGAGGGAGACCTTGCGTGGAAGCAGCCGTACGCAGACCCGGCCCGGCGCAGCCAGCCGAGGCGGCTTCGCCCGCCTTCGACCTGGTGATCTTCGGCGGCACCGGCGATCTCGCCCATCGCAAGCTGCTGCCGGCACTCTTTCACTGTTTCGACGATGGCCAGATCGCTCACGGGTCTCGCATCCTCGCTGCTGCCTCGAGCGAGCTGTCCACGCAGGTCTTTCGGTCGCGCGCCCGCGAGTCGGTGCAGCGTTCCGTCGTCGATGCACAGGCGGACACGGTTGCGCGCTTCACCGACTGCGTGCAGTACCAGCAGCTGGACGCCGGCGGTGCGCTCGGCTGGACCGAGCTCGCCGCACAGCTTGCGCGCCACCCGAATCGGGTTCGCGTGTTCTACCTGGCCGTGGGGCCTGCGCTCGTGACTTCGATCTGTCATCGCCTGAGCGAGCTGGGCCTGGTGAGCGCTGCCGCGCGGGTCGTGATCGAGAAGCCGATCGGCCACGACCTCGCCTCCGCCTCGGCGATCAACGCCGCGGTGGGGAACGTATTCGCGGAGGAGCGCATCTTTCGCATCGATCACTATCTGGGCAAGGAAACGGTCCAGAACCTCACCGCGCTGCGCTTCGGCAACACGCTCTTCGAGCCGCTGTGGAACTCCAGCCACATCGATCACGTGCAGATCACCGTGGCCGAGACCGTGGGAGTCGAATGGCGTGCGCCTTACTACGACGGCGCCGGCGCATTGCGCGACATGGTGCAGAACCACCTGCTGCAGCTGCTGTGCCTGGTCGCGCTGGAGCCTCCCGCGTCGCTGGATGCGGATGCGCTGCGCGACGAGAAGCTGAAGGTCCTGCGTGCGCTCAAACCGCTGCGGGATGAGGACGCGGCGCTCAAGACCGTGCGCGGCCAGTACGTGGCTGGCGCTGCGAGCGGCCAACCCGCGCGCGGTTACCTCGAGGACATCGGCCGCGCGCAGTCGCGCACCGAGACCTTCGTGGCGCTGCGCGCGGAAGTCGCGAACTGGCGCTGGGCGGGCGTGCCGTTCTACCTGCGCACCGGCAAGCGCCTGGCGGCGCGCCGGTCGGAGATCGTCGTCACCTTTCGAGACATTCCCTGCTCGATCTTCCAGAGTGCCGGCGGCGCCATCGCACCCAACAAGCTGGTGTTGCGCCTGCAGCCCGACGAGGGTGTCAAGCTCTGGCTGATGGTCAAGGCACCGGGCTACGCGGGAATGAAACTGCGCCACGTGCCGCTCGACATGAGTTTCGCCGACACGTTCGGCGGTCGGCACCCGGATGCGTACGAGCGACTGCTCATGGACGTGGTGGCAGGAAATCCGGCGCTCTTCATGCGGCGCGACGAGGTCGAGGCCGCGTGGCGCTGGGTGGAACCGATCCTGCACGCGTGGCGCGCGAGCGAGGAGCTGCCGCGGCCGTATGCCGCCGGCAGCTGGGGACCGAGCGCCGCGATCGCGCTCATCGAGCGCGACGGGCGCACCTGGCACGAGGAGCCCTGGACATGATGCTGGCCGAACGCACCTTCGCTTCCACGAACCTGCTCGCGGCGGCTCTCGCCGATGCCGTGGCGCGCGATCTG
>DASTQG010000016.1:0-12258 GCA_035761885.1 Steroidobacteraceae bacterium
GGGACAGAAAAGGGGACATTCACATTTTCCGCGCGCGCGGAAAATGTGAATGTCCCCTTTTCTGTCCCGTTCTCTCAGTGGCGATCGAGGGCGCGATGGCCGATGTCGCGGCGGAACTGCGCCTGCGGCCACTGGATTGCATCCACGAGCGCATACGCCTGCGTCCGCGCCGCGGCCACGTCGCGACCCAGTCCCACGGCGCACAGCACCCGCCCGCCGGCAGTGACGACGTCCTCGCCGCGCAGGGCGGTGCCTGCGTGAAACACCTTGCCTGGAAGCTGCGCAGCGCGCGCAAGACCCGAGATCACGTCGCCCTTGCGGTAGGAGTCGGGGTATCCGCCCGCGGCCATGACGACGCCCAGCGCGGCGCGCGTGTCCCAGTTCGCTTCGACTGAGTCCAATCTCCCGTCCAATGCGGCATCGCACAGAACGGTCAGATCCGTTTGCAGGCGCGACAGGATCGGCTGCGTCTCCGGATCGCCGAACCGGCAGTTGAACTCGAGCACGTTGGGCGTGCCGTCCGCTGCGACCATGATTCCCGCGTACAGGAAGCCGGTGTACGGCGTTCCCTCTGCCGCGAGGCCCAGGATGGTGGGCTCGATCACCTCGCGCATGATGCGGGCGTGGATCGCCGGCGTGACGACCGGGGCGGGCGAATACGCGCCCATGCCGCCGGTGTTCGGCCCACGATCGCCGTCGTCGCGCCGCTTGTGATCCTGCGAGGTCGCCAGCGGCAGGATGTGCCGCCCGTCCGCCATGACGATGAAGCTCGCTTCTTCGCCCTGAAGGAACTCCTCGACCACCACTTCACGCCCCGCATCGCCGAACTGGCCCTCGAACATGGCCTCGGCGCTCGCGAGGGCTTCCGCGGCATCCTGCGCGATGATCACGCCCTTGCCGGCGGCCAGGCCGCTCGCCTTCACCACGATGGGGGTGGAATGGTTCTGCACGTAGGAGCGGTCGAACGTCTCGCGCGTGAACGTGCGCGAAGCCGCCGTCGGAATGCGGTAGCGGGCGAGGAACTCCTTGGTATACGCCTTGGAGCCTTCGAGGCGCGCCGCGGCCTGAGTCGGCCCGAAACAGCGCAGCCCCGCCGCGCGGAAGCGGTCGACGACGCCGAGCACCAGCGGCGCCTCGGGACCGATGATGGTCAGATCGATGCGCTCATCGGCGGCGAAACGCACCAGCCCGTCCAGATCCTCAGCGCCGATGGCGAGGTTGCGCACGCGCTCCTCGCGCGCGGTGCCCGCATTGCCCGGAGCAACGAAAACCTGGGCGACGCGCGGCGATTGCGCGGCCTTCCACGCAAGCGCGTGCTCCCTTCCTCCCCCTCCGACGATCAGCACTTTCAACGTTCGATCCTCGCGCTGTCCTGCATCGATCCGTGTCTGTGTCGGGGGGTAGTGGTCAGGACCGTGAAAAACAGGACGTTTTTCACGGAGCCCCCAGGGATGGGTTCACGGCGTTCCTGAACACTACCCCCCGACGCAGGCGCGGATCGATACCTGTTGCGCCGGGTTCTAGTGTCGAAAGTGCCTGACGCCCGTGAACACCATCGCCATGCCATGCTCGTCGGCCGCCGCGATCACTTCCGCGTCGCGCTTCGAGCCGCCGGGCTGGATCACCGCCGCGATGCCGTACTGCGCCGCAACGTCCACGCCGTCGCGGAACGGGAAGAACGCATCCGAGGCCATCACCGCGCCGCGCACCTCGAGCTTTTCGTCGGCGGCCTTCATCGCCGCGATGCGGCTCGACACGACCCGGCTCATCTGGCCCGCCCCGACGCCGATCGTCATGCGGTCCTTCGCATACACGATGGCGTTGGACTTCACGTACTGCGCCACCTGCCACGCGAACACGAGGTCGGCCATCTCGCCTTCGGAAGGCTTGCGGGCCGACACGACCTCGAGCGCGTGCAGATCGAGCGGCGCTGCGTCGCGCGTCTGCACCAGCACGCCGCCGTTGACACTGCGCCATTCCCACGCGGCCGCAGCGCCTTCGTTGCCGACGTTCAGGTCGCCGGTGCTTAGTGCGCGCACGTTTTCCTTCGCAGCGATCGCCGCCAGCGCATCGGTCGAGATGCCGGGCGCGACGATCACCTCGACGAACTGCTGCCCGACGATCGCCTGTGCGGTGTCGCGATCGAGCGGTCGATTGAAGGCGATGATGCCGCCGAAGGCGGACGTGGGATCGGTGCGGTAAGCGCGCTGGTACGCGCTCAGGAGGTCACGGTCCACCGCGACGCCGCAGGGATTCGCGTGCTTGACGATGACGCAGGCGGGATCGGCAAACTGGCGTACGCACTCCAGCGCCGTGTCGGCATCGGCGATGTTGTTGAACGAAAGTTCCTTGCCATGCAGCTGGTGCGCGGTCGCGACGCTGGCCGCGCGCGCGCCGGGGTCCGAATAGAACGCAGCGCGCTGGTGCGGATTCTCGCCGTAGCGCAGGTCGCAGCGCTTGTTGAAGACGGCCGTGAGCGTGGCGGGCCAGGACTGGTCGGGCACCGGCCATTTCTGCATGAGGTAGCCCGAGACCATGGTGTCGTAGCTGGCGGCGTGCGCGAATGCCCTGGCGGCGAGCTGGGCGCGGAACGCCTTGCTCGTGCCGCCGCCGTGCACTTCCAGCTCGTCCATCAGTGCGCGGTAATCGCCCGGATCCACGATCACGGTGACGTCGGCGTGATTCTTGGCGGCAGCGCGCAGCATCGCGGGGCCGCCCACGTCGATGTTCTCCACCGCCTCTTCGTAGGTGCAGTCCGGGCGCGCGATGGTCTGCGCGAACGGGTAGAGGTTGACGATGAGCAGGTCGATGGGCTCGATGCCGTGCTCGCGCATGACGGCCTCATCGACGCCTCGGCGGCCCAGGAGGCCGCCATGAATACGCGGATGCAGCGTCTTGACGCGTCCGTCCATGATCTCCGGGAAGCCGGTGTGGGCGGAGACTTCGCGCACCGGGATGTGATTGCCCGACAGGAGCCTGGCGGTGCCGCCCGTTGACAGAATTTCGACGCCGCGCGCCGCCAGGGCACGCGCAATCTCCACCAGGCCCGTCTTGTCGGACACGCTCAGCAGAGCGCGACGGATGGCGGTCATCTGCAAGGAGGGAATGTTGACGCGCCGCGGGCCCGGGCTCAGCGCGCGAGCCCGAACTCCCGGAGCTTCTTGCGCAGCGTGCCGCGGTTGATGCCGAGGATGCCCGCCGCGCGGCTCTGGTTGCCTTCGGCGTAGTCGAGGACCGCCTTGAACAGGGGTTCCTCGACCTCGCGCATGAAGAGGTCGTAGAGCTCGGCCGGGCGATGGCCGTTCAGGTTGGCAAAGTAGGTGTGCAGTGCGTCTTCCGCATGGACGCGCAGCGTGATGTCTCTGCTCGCGCCGCGAGCCGCCGGCTCGCGTCGTGCCTTCTGCTTTTTCTTGACCACCATCTACCGTTCCCCGCTCTCGTCACTCGCCACTTGTTCTTATTCTTGTTGCAACTCTCCCAGCGCAGTGAAATGTTCCAGGGCCATCGCGAACTGGGCAGCGGTCGTCGCCGCGGTCATCAGTTGCAGCCGGAACTCTCCTGCGTCGGGGTGGAGCTGGCAATACCAGCTCAAGTGTTTGCGCGCCACGCGGACGCCCTTGTCCTCGCCGTAAAAAGAGTACAGGGCCTCCAAGTGGGCGAGGAGGATATCACGGACTTCCGAGCGCGCAACCGCCGCGCCGCGGCGCGCGTGTCTCATGAAAAAGTTGACTTCGCGAAATATCCATGGCCGCCCCTGCGCCGCGCGTCCGATCATCACACCGTCCGCGCCAGTGCGCTCGAGCACCTCTCGTGCCAGCTCCGGCGTGTCGATGTCGCCGTTCGCAAAAACGGGAATTCGCACGCGCGACTTGATCTCGCGGATGGTCTCGTACTCCGCTGCGCCTTCGTACATGCACTCACGCGTGCGTCCGTGGATCGCGAGCGCCTGGATGCCCACGCTCTCGGCAATCTGCGCGACCTGCACGCCGTTGCGCTGCTCGGGACTCCATCCGGTGCGCGTCTTCAGCGTCACAGGGACGTTCACGGCGCGCACCACTGCTTCGAGAATTCGTCCCACCAGCGCTTCGTCCTTGAGCAGCGCCGATCCGGCCAGGCGATTGCAGACTTTTTTCGCGGGACAGCCCATGTTGATGTCGATGATCTGCGCGCCCGCGTCGACGTTGCGCCGCGCGGCCTCGGCCATCATCGCGGGCTCCGCGCCCGCGATCTGCACCGAGCGCGGCTCGGGCTCGCCGTCGTGATCCATGCGGCGGCGCGACTTGTCCGTGTGCCAGAGCGAGACGTCGGAGGTCACCATTTCGGAGGGCGCGAGTCCCGCACCGAGCTTGCGGCACAGGACGCGGAACGGGCGATCGGTCACGCCCGCCATGGGCGCGAGCGCCAGGGGACTTGCGAGGACGTAAGGGCCGATGCGCATTCGTTGTGTACGCGCGTCAGCCGGAATTGCGCGCGATGTCGTTCGCGCACGTCAGTCCCTGCGGTGTTGCGCGCAGGCACACGTCGATTTCGAAGCCGACTGCGTCCTGGCCGGGATCGACGATGGCGATGTCCGCGTCCACGCGCTGCCCCGCGCCGATCAACGCGTTGCGCGCGGGCGCGGCACGCAGGTACTCGCCAGGCTCCAGGTCGCGCAGGCCGACCTGGCCGCCGAAGCGGTCCTGCAGCGTGAGGCGCAGGACGGGGTAGGGCTGCGCGTGCACCGCACCGTTGAGCAGGCTGGCGCGCACGCGCAACGTACCTTCGGTGCCGGCATCGGCGGACGCACCGAACTGGCGCAGCTCGTAGGCATGCACGTTCCAGCGCGGCTCCAGCTCGCTGCCGAACACGCCGTAAAGACCGGTCACCGCGGGACCGAACCAGGAGTTGCGCGCCAGCGCCTGGCGATTGTGGTGCACGAGTTGCATGGTGAGCGTCAGCCCGAGCACGCCGCTCGCGATTGCCCAACCCAGCGTCACGCGCTTGCGCCTGAGCTGCGCGTCGTGGAGGCGCTCGGCGTGATCGTCGTCGTCCTCGAGCGGCGGCGGCGGATCCGGTGCCGCGCGACCGAGCTCGATGCGCTTGCCGGAGGGCAGCGTGAACTCTGCGCGCGTGGTCGGATCGGCGGCGAAGGCGGCTTCGATCTCGCGCTGCACCTCCGCGTCGATCGCATCCGGGTTGCGGCGGATCTTCGTCACGGGCGTAGGCGTCGTCCCTGCCTCGGGCGCGAGCTCCACGTGCTCGTCGCGCACCGCGCTGCGCTGGCCTCCTTCGGACTTCTCGAGCAGCAGCTCCTCGCCGGTTTGCGGGTCGAGCTCGACGAAATATTCCGACGCGACGCTCGGATCCTCTTCACCCAGCACCACGCTGTCGCCTTCCAGGGTGATGACTTCGGGACCGGCCTCGCCTTCCAGCTCGATGTCGAGGATCTCGTGCTCGGCGGTGTCTTCGTCGCTCGTGGTGGGTACGGTCGTGACCTGCGCAACGGGAAGGGGACGCAGCGTCGGCGCCGGCGCGACGACGAACACCTTGCTCAGATCGTCGGCGGTGAACTCCAGCGCCGCCTCGGGTACGTCCGGGGTTTCAACGTCCGGCGCATCGGCGGCGAGCTCGGCGCCCGGGTCCGCGTTCAGCTCGATCTCGAACTCATCTGCTTCGATCTGTGCCTCAACGGCCGGGGTCGCGGTGTCGGTCGCCGCCTCGTCGATGTCGATGAGGAAGGTGAGCGCGTCGAACACGTGTGCGCAGCGTCCGCAGCGCACGCGACCCTTGGCCGCCTTGAGCATGGCCGCGGTGACGCGGAACACCGTCTGGCATTGTGGACACTGCGTGTACACCGTCAGCGAACCCCTGTGGCCGGCGCGGCCCCGCCATCGAGCGCAGCGGGATCGCGAGCGATTCGTACCCCCTCCAGGCAAACCCAGTGGTTGCGCGAGGCGAACGTTCGCATATCAAACCACGGCGCAAACGCGCTCGCCACGGCGTCGGCCTGTGAGCCGAGGATGCCGGACAGCAGCACGCCGCCTCGTGGCCGCACCAGCGAGGCGAAGCGGGGCGCCAGAGCGATCAGCGGCTCGGCAAGGATGTTGGCGAGCAGCAGGTCGCAAGGCGGCAGCGCAGCCGCGGGAAGTAACGCCTCGACCTCGACGCCGTTGCGCGCAGCGTTGTCGCGGGTGGCGATCAGAGCCTGCGGGTCGAGGTCCACGCCGATCGCGGAATGTGCACCGAGCTTGAGCGCCGCGATCGCGAGAATCCCGGAGCCGCAGCCATAGTCGATCACCTCCACGCCGAACAGCTCGGTGCATTCCAGCCAGGTGAGGCACAGTGCGGTCGTTTCGTGCGTGCCGGTGCCGAAGGCCAGGCCCGGATCGAGGTCGATCACCACGGCGCGCGGGTCGTCGGGCGCCTGACCCTGCGGGCAGACCCACAGGCGCGCTCCGAAACGCATCGGCCGGAAATCCTTCAGCCACTCGCGCTCCCACGCACGGTCCGCGATCACCTCGAAGCGTGCGGCGGCGCTTGCGCCCGGGCTGGCCGCATCGAGGCATGTGCCGATCGCGTTCCGATCCGCCTGTGGCGCAAAGTGCGCCACCACGCGCACGGTCGGCCACAAGGGCGTGGTGCCGGGAGCGGGCTCCAGGATCGGTGAATCGGCCGCATCGAGCAGCGTGACGCTGGTGGCGCCCGCCTCGAAGCAGGCAGCCTCGATCCCCTCGGGATCGCGCGTCTCGACAGTGAGTTGCAACACGGGCATGGGCCGGCGGCGGGCGCTCGGGCCTCGCGGTCTACTTCAGGCCGAGGCGCCTTTCGAGATAGTGGATGTCCAGGCCCCCCGCCTTGAACGCCGTGTGATTGAAAATTTCCTGGTGCAGCGGGATCGTGGTCTTGATCCCCTCTACCACCATCTCGGCCAGCGCATTCTTCATGCGGGCGATCGCGGCGTCGCGCGTCTCGCCGTGCGCGATGACCTTGCCGATCATCGAGTCGTAGAACGGCGGCACGTTGTAGCCCGAATAGATGTGACTGTCGACGCGGATGCCGGGGCCGCCGGGCGCGTGCCACAGGCGGATGGGCCCCGGCGAGGGCACGAAGCCCTTGGGATCCTCCGCGTTGATGCGGCACTCGATGGCGTGGCCCTGGATGTTCACGTCGTTCTGCTGGTAGGGCAGCGGCTCGCCCGCGGCGATCAGGAGTTGCATCTTCACGATGTCGATGCCCGTGACCATCTCGGTGACCGGGTGCTCCACCTGGATGCGGGTGTTCATCTCGATGAAATAGAACTCCCCGTCCTGGTAGAGGAACTCGAGCGTGCCGGCGCTGCGATAACCCACTTCGCGGCACGCCGCGGTCACGCGATCGCCCATCGCGCGGCGCTGCTTGGCGGTGATGCCCGGCGCGGGCGCTTCCTCGATCAGCTTCTGGTGGCGGCGCTGCATGGAACAGTCGCGCTCGCCCAGGCTCAGCACGTTGCCGTAATTGTCGGCAAGCACCTGGAACTCGATGTGCCGCGGGCGTTCCAGGAATTTCTCCATGTACACCTGGTCGTTGCCGAATGCGGCGGCCGCTTCCGACTGCGTGACGTTGATCGCGTTGAGGAGCGTCGCCTCGCTGTGCACGACGCGCATGCCGCGCCCGCCGCCGCCGCCCGAAGCCTTGATGATCACCGGATAGCCAATCTCGCGCGCGATGCGGAAATTGTCATCGGCATTGTTGCCGAGCGGGCCGTCCGATCCGGGAACGCACGGTACGCCCGCCTTTTTCATGATCTTGATGGCCGACACCTTGTCGCCCATCAGCCGGATGGTCTCGCTGCGCGGGCCGACGAAGATGAAGCCGCTCTTCTCGACGCGCTCGGCGAAATCCGCGTTCTCCGACAGGAAGCCGTAGCCGGGATGGATCGCCACCGCGTCGGTCACCTCGGCCGCGCTGATGATCGCGGGCATGTTGAGGTAACTTTCCTTGGAGGGCGGCGGCCCGATGCAGACAGTCTCGTCGGCGAGCAGCACGTGCTTCTGGTTGTAGTCAGCCGTGGAATGGACCGCGACCGTCTTGATGCCCAGCTCGCGGCAGGCCCTGAGGATGCGCAGTGCGATCTCGCCGCGATTCGCGATGACGACCTTGTCCAGCATGGGGGATCGCGCCCGCTACTCGATCACGAACAGCGGCTGGCCGAACTCGACCGGTTCGCCGTTCTTGACGAGGATGGCGCTGATGCGACCTTCCTTGTCGGACTCGATCTGGTTCATCATCTTCATCGCCTCGATGATGCAGAGAGTCTGTCCGAGCTTGACCTCGGTGCCGATGTCGACGAAGGCCTTGGCGCCCGGCGCGGGGGAGGCATAGAAGGTTCCCACCATCGGCGCGGTGACGACGTTCTCCGCGACCGGGGCGCGCTCGGGCGGCGCGGCGGAAACCGGTGCCGCCGACGATGGCGACTGCGGTGCGGGGGCGGGCGCGTGGGCCGGCGCATGCGCGGGCGCATGGATGACCTGCGCCACGGGTGGAGCGTTGCCGTAGCGGCTGATGCGCACCGACTCCTCGCCCTCGGTGATCTCCAGCTCCGCGATGCCCGACTCCTCGAGCAGCTCGATGAGCTTCTTGACCTTGCGTATGTCCATCCTGTGCTCCTGGTCGATCCTAGGGCTGCGCCGAGAGGCGGCGCGCGGCGGCCGCGAGCGCGAGCTCGTAACCCTGCGCGCCCAGGCCGATGACGCAACCCACCGCGATATCCGAGAAATACGAGTGACGCCGGAACGGTTCGCGCGCGAACACGTTGCTCAGGTGCACCTCGATGAAGGGGACGCCGACGCTCGTGAAGGCATCGCGCAGCGCGATGCTGGTGTGCGTGAATGCGCCTGGGTTGAAAAGGATGAACGCGATGCCGGCGGCGCGCGCACCGTGGATGCGCTCGATGAGCTCGTGCTCGGCGTTGCTCTGAAAGCACACCAGCTCGTGACCCAGGCGCGCAGCCTCGGCCGTCAACGCCTTCTCGATCGAGGCGAGCGTCTGCGTCCCATACACTGCGGGCTCGCGGGTCCCCAGCAGGTTCAGGTTGGGGCCATTCAATAAGAGTAGGCGCGCCATTCCCGTCGCGTTTTACTTATCGTAATAGACGAAGAAGGCGGCAAGTTTAATCACAATTGCCGCGAATTGGGTACTTTTAGATGTAAATGGCGCGTGAACGGCGCCGTTGGACGAAATTGATGTCCGCGTGTGCGCGAGACGGGTGGGTGCAGGCGCACGAGTCTATTGAGGTACCCCGAACATTGCATCTGGCGCGGGGCCGGCCGCTGCCAGGTACCGGACTTTGCAATATTGCGATTTTCGGGCGGCGCACCCCGAGAATTGCAATATTGCAAAGTCCGGTACCTGTGGAGAGCGAGCTTGAGCACCGTCGCCAACGTCCTCATCGGCATCGTGGCCCTGAGTCACATCGGGTTCCTGGTGCTGGAGATGTTTTTCTGGGATCACCCGGTGGGCAGACGCATCTTCGCCATGACGGCGGAGCAGTCGGCCTCTTCACGAACGCTCGCCGCCAACCAGGGCCTCTACAACGGCTTCCTCGCGGCGGGTTTGCTCTGGGGTCTGTGGGAGGATCGCTTCGACGTCAAAGTGTTCTTCCTGGGCTGCGTGATCGTCGCCGGCCTGTACGGCGGTCTGACCGCGAAACGGACCATTCTCTATACCCAGGCCGCACCGGCGGTGCTCGCATTGGTCGCGCTGCTCTACACGCGCTAGCGGGTGCCCACGTCACTCAGACCTAGTAACCTCCCGCTGCCATGAACGACGATCTCACCGTGAAGGAAGGCGTGCTGCTCGCCCTGCGCCGCGCGGGGTGGGGGATCATCGCCGTCATCCTGCTGCACTCCATCCTGGCGTCGGTCTTCGGCCACGAGCCATATGTGGATCCGGCCATCCAGTTGTGCGGCGGCGTGGCGATCGCCTATCTCCTGCATCAGCTCTGTTCCAACCTGCCGGTGGTGCTCGGGCATCCGAGCACGCTCGGCCGCAACCTGATGGCCTTCGGGCTCACGGCCGCGGTCGCGATCCTGATGGAGGTCGTCGAGTTCATCCTCGACAACATGCTGGGCACCAACTTCACGGGCGATGTGGCCGAGACCGTGCGTGACCTCATCCTCGGCCTGCTCGGCGCCATGGTGTTCCTCATCGGCCATTGGCTCGGCGTGCGCGACGCCGAACAGCACGAGAAAGACCTCGGTTGAGCGTGCGAGGTATGCGAGGCCTGGTGCTGGCCCTGGCATTGCCCGTCGTTGGCTGCGTTCACACACCCCAGCCCTCCGCCTCCGCGCCTGTCTGCGACTCGCCGTCGATTGGTGAGCGCAGCGAATGCCTGCTGACGCGTGCGCAGGATCTGCAAAGCCAGCTCGAGCAGGAAGAGGCCGCTCTGCTGAGCGAGCTGCAGGCGGCGGATGCGCGCGCAACCGCCGAAACGGGCACCGGTCGCAGCCTTTCGCAGGAGTTCGAGCGATCGCGCGATGCCTGGCGCGAGTATCGCGACGCTGAGTGCTCGCTCGCCTACGCCACCGCGTTCGGCGGCGCCATCCGTGGCCTGAAGGCCGCCACCTGTCTGGGTGAGCTCAACGAAGAGCGGCTCGGCCGCGTCCGCGCCCAGCGCGCAATGCTGAGCGAGGCGTCGCCGACGCAGGAGAGTGCCACTCCATGAACGTGCTGAAGAGCGTGCTGGTGCTGCTGCTCCTCAACGCCGGCGCGCACGCGGCGGAATATCCGGCGCCCGTCGAAGGCGACTTCGTGCTGCGCAACTTCCGGTTCCAGTCGGGCGAGACGCTGCCGGAGCTGAAGATGCACTACCGCACGGTGGGCAAGCTGCAGCGAGATGCCGCCGGGGTGGCTCGCAACGCGGTGCTGATCCTGCACGGAACCGGCGGCGAGGGCGGCGGATTCGTGCGCAAGGGCGGGCCGGGCGATCTGTTCGCGGCGGAGCTGTTCGGCGCAGGCCAGCCGCTGGATGCGAGCCGCTACTTCATCGTGCTGCCCGACAACATCGGGCACGGCGCTTCCAGCAAGCCGAGTGATGGCCTGCACGCGAAGTTTCCGCGCTACGGCTATCGCGACATGATCGAGACGCAGCGGCGTCTGCTCGAAGAAGGGCTGGGCGTGAACCACCTGCGCCTGGTCATGGGCACCTCGATGGGCGGAATGCACACCTGGATGTGGGGCCAGATGCATCCCGCCTTCATGGACGCGCTCGTGCCGCTCGCCAGCCTTCCGGCGCAGATCTCGGGGCGCAACCGCATGTGGCGGCGCACGGCCATCGATGCGATCCGCAACGATCCCGAGTGGCGCGGCGGGGAGTACGCGGCGCAGCCCCGCGGCCTGCGCACCGCGGCGCAGATGCTCTACGTCATGAGCAGCAATCCGCTCATCCGGCAGAAGGCGGCGCCCACGATGGCCGACGCCGACCGCGTCTTCGACGCCGCTGTGAACGAGCAGCTGACGCGGCTCGATGCGAACAACCTGCTGTACGCGCTCGAGTCCTCGTACGACTACGATCCGGCGCCGGGCCTGGAAAAGATCCGGGCGCCGCTGCTCGCCATCAACTTCGCCGACGATCTCATCAACCCGCCCGAGCTCGGCATCCTGGAACGCGAGATCGAGCGCGTGCCGCACGGGCGGGCGATTCTCGTGCCGCTGAGCGATGCGACCGTGGGCCACTCCACGCACACGAAGGCGATCGTCTGGAAGGCCGAGCTGGAACGATTTCTGGCGGGGCTGGGCACCCATTAGGCGGAGCAACGAGCCATGGGCACACCTCGCGATCTGTCGGGAAAGAGCCTCAGGCTCGAGTATGAAAGCGGTCTGCGGGTGGTCGGCCACTATCGCAGCGAATCGCGGCTGGAATGGGAGGCGCTCAGCGGCGCGGAGACCGGCAAGAAAGGCGCGGAGCGCATTCACACAGCCGAGGTTGCACCCGGTGTGCACTTCGTGAGCTGGCTCGAGGCGGGCGGCGTCACCGTGAGCCAGGTGCTGGATCTGCCCAGGGCGAGCGTCACTTCGTTCGTGACGTTTCCGACTCCGGACGGACGGCAGAGCTTGTTCGACTCAGGCCGGATCGTCGAGCTGTAGGTACCGGACTTTGCAATATTGCAATTTTCAGCTTCTGCGCCCTCGCGAGAATTGCAATATTGCAATGTCCGGTACCTGCTACTTGAGTCCCGTGGTGATCTGCGCGCGCGCCTGCTCCATGGTCACGCGACCCGCGTTGAGACCGGTCACGGCATC
>DASTQG010000017.1:0-2242 GCA_035761885.1 Steroidobacteraceae bacterium
CTACATGTCGCCGAAGGAAGCGCGGCGCATGGATCTATTCATCCACTACGGCCTCGCCTCGGCGCTGCAGGCGTGGCGCGACTGCGCTCTGCAGATCAGCGCGCAGAACGCTGAGCGCGTCGGCATCAATTTCGGCTCCGGCATCGGAGGCCTGCCGTTGATCGAGGCACAGCACAAGGAGCTCACGGAAAAAGGCCCGCGGCGCCTGTCGCCATTCTTCATCCCGGGCACCATCATCAACATGACCGCCGGGCTGCTCTCGATCGAGCTCGGCGCCAAGGGACCGAACCTCGCGATGGTCACAGCCTGCACGACTTCGACGCACTGCATAGGCGAGGCGATGAAGTCGATCCGCTATGGCGAAGCGGATGTGATGATCGCAGGCGGCTCCGAGGCGGTGGTGACCGAGCTCGCCATCGGCGGCTTCGCCGCTGCGCGCGCGCTATCGACGCGCAACGATGACCCGGCAAGCGCGAGCCGCCCGTGGGACAAGGACCGCGACGGGTTCGTGCTGGGAGAGGGCGCGGGGGCGATGGTGCTCGAGGAGTACGAGCATGCGAAGGCACGCGGAGCGCGCATCTACTGCGAGGTCGCTGGCTACGGCGTCTCGGCCGACGCCTACCACATGACCGCGCCCAGCGAGGACGGCGACGGCGCATTCCGCTGCATGCGCAACGCGCTGAAGGACGCCGCGGTCGAGCCGCACGAGGTGAGCTACATCAACGCCCACGGCACTTCGACGCCGCTCGGCGATATCGCCGAGACCAGGGCGGTGAAGCGGCTGCTCGGCGAGCATGCCGCAAGGGCTGCGGTCAATTCGACCAAGTCGATGACCGGGCACCTGCTTGGGGCTGCGGGCGCCGTGGAGGCGGTATTCGCGGCGCTCGCGATCCGCGACCAGGTCTCGCCACCCACCATCAATCTGCGCACGCCCGACCCGGAGTGCGACCTGGATTACGTGCCGAACGAAGCGCGCAAGATGCCGATCCGCGTGGCGCTCTCGAACTCGTTCGGCTTCGGCGGCACCAACGCCACGCTGGTGCTCGCGCGGCTTTGAGCGCTTCTTTCTGGCTCGCGCGCGCTTGAGCGACACACGCCTGGAGCTCTCCCGCTCCTGGGCACTGGCGGCCGCGATCCTCTTGCTGCACGGCGCCGCGGCTGCCTCGATCTTGACAATCCTGCAAGGTGCGGCGGGTATCGCTTTGGCTGCGGCTGTCCTGCTCCTCGGCATCGCCGCCGTCTGGGGGCGCGCCCTGCACGGTTCATCGGTCTCGGTGCGGGCGATCGAGTTGTCCGGGAATGAAATCACGCTGGAGCTGCAGGACGGCCGCCGCCTGCGCGCGGAGCTCAGCGCGAGCCGCCACGTAAGCCGCATCATCGTGACGCTACCCGTGCACCGTCCTGTGCGCCGCACGGTCCTCGTCACGCGCGACATGCTGCGCGCCGAAGAGTTCAGGCGACTGCGCCTCTGGGCGCTTTGGGGAAAGGTTCCCGTGGCGTCCAAGCAACTCACAGCCTGAGACAAGCCCCCGGAAGGGGACGAACTATTTCCAAGTGCGTGTGTCTGTGGCACATAGGCGTTGGAACCGGGACGTAAGTCCGCGGGCTGTTCGAACGGGGTGGGGAGCCCCTGCGCGGCGCCGGCGACCAGCGGTTGAGGGCGGTCGATGAGCGACCGCGAAATCGACCGGCAGTTGGTCGCAAGGGCGCAGCGCGGCGACAAGCAGGCTTTCGAGCTGCTTGTCGAGAAGTACCAGCGCAAGCTGGCGCGCCTGCTGTCGCGCTTCATCCGCGACCCAGCTGAGGTCGAGGACGTGACGCAGGAGGCGTTTATCAAGGCCTATCGGGCCCTCCCTGCATTCCGTGGCGACAGCGCGTTTTACACGTGGCTGTACCGGATCGGAATTAACACGGCCAAGAACTATCTCATGGCCATGGGTCGGCGGGCGCCGACCTCGACCGAGGTAGAGGCCGAGGACGCGGAGGGATTTGAGGAAGGCGAGCAGCTGCGCGACATCAACACGCCCGAGAGCGTGCTGCTGTCGAACGAGATCGCAAGGACGGTGAATGCGACGATAGAGCAGCTGCCCGAAGAGCTGCGCACCGCGATTCAGATGCGCGAGATTGAGGGGATGAGTTACGAGGACATCGCGAAAGCGATGGACTGCCCGATCGGAACCGTGCGTTCACGGATCTTCAGGGCGCGGGAAGCGATAGCCGAGCAGTTGCGGCCGTTGCTGGA
>DASTQG010000018.1:0-6936 GCA_035761885.1 Steroidobacteraceae bacterium
TTGTCGTTCGCATACAGATGATGAATGCCGCCGAACGACGAGTAGAGCGCGTGGCCGGGATTGATGAGCATGCTCTTCACGTGGCGCCACTCGCGATAGTTCGAAGGGTAGGGGACCTGCGCCGTGTCGGCAGCGAGCACGGCGCCGGCCAGCGCGGAGAAGATGAGAACAGCAACGAATCGCGGCATGGCTCCACACCTCTTGCATGTAGTACGGATGCGGCGAGAATGTAGTGGGCGTTGCGCCTGCTGTGCAGTCCGCGCCAAACGGTTCGTTACTTACTTTTCGGTGTAGTTTGGTGCCACGACTCAGAAAAAAAACTCTCGCGCCGCCACGCGCGGCGCGCATGGTGGAGGACATCGTCGGCTGCAAGTGGTCGCTGAGCGTGCTCGATCTCGTGAATCGGGGCGTATCGCGGCCTGGCGCCATGCTCAGGAGCATCGACGGTCTCACCGCCAAGGTGCTGAACGAGCGGCTGCGCAAGCTGATCCGCTTCGGGATCGTGGAACGCGAGGTGTTCGCCGAAGTCCCGCCGCACGTCGAGTACCGCCTCACCGCGTTCGGCCGTCAGTTCATCGAGGTGCTGGCGCGCATCGAAGCCCTCGACGCGCAGATGCCCTGAGGCGGTGCCGGAGTTGCCTTATTTGCGGTTTCACAAACCGCAAATAAGGCAACCCCGGCACCGAACCCCTCACTGCAGTCGAATCGTAATCGCGCCGCCCTCCGTGCCGAGCTTGAAGCGCGCCTGCTCGTAACTCGGTTTGCCGAACCCGTCGGGGTTGTTGCTGAAGCCATAGCTTTCGCTCGGGATGCCGAGCACGTTGTAGTCCAGCTCGCCGTTGCCGTTCTCGTCGTGCATGACCATGACGGCGTATTCGCCCGGCTGCAGGTCGGGGATGCTGAACTTCAGCTCCGTGCCGCTGACCGGCAGGCGCTGGCGCTCGACGGCCGCGGCCTTGCCGTCCCAGGCATCCGCGGAATTGACGACCTGGATCCCGACGAAACCTTGCGTGGATTCCAGGTCGGCAATGTTGATGGTGAGGTCGGCGGCCTGCGCGCCGGCGCCGGCCAGAGAGATCGCGAGAATTGCGAGTGTGCGACGAATCATGTGAGCGCTCCTGTGTGGAAGGTGGCGCTACTGTGCGCGGTCGGGAGCTGTGCTCACGAGGTGCTGAAAGTCATTTTGCCGGGTGACTGAAGTCATGCCTTGATCCTTCATCGTCCCGCCTTGTAAGGTCCGTGAGGCCCGAAGAGAAATGGGCGAAGCTGACGCTGAGCGAGGCGCCCAACCATCGCATCGGCGGCTTTCCGAATCCCATCCAGGCGGACCAGATGGAGCTGGAGTCGCAGCTCGCGTCCAACGGCCTGTACGTCGGCGACGGCCGCGGCTACAAGGATATGATGTGGGGCGACGTCGGCAGGCTGTATTTCTGGGTGCGCGAGGCCGATGCCCGCGCCCGGGATTTTTCCAGGACCTGGATGGTCCTTCAATGTACGTGAGTCGATCACGAGGAGGAGCGATGACGAACAAGGACCGCACGATCCGCGACTACATCCACCCCGGCAAGGAAGAAGAGGGCAAGCTGCGCGAGACCTTCCGCTACAACGACCCTGACAACACGGGCGAGCTCACGCGCGAAGAGTTCATGCGCTTCATGACGGACTTCGATCCGGAGATGTCGGAAGAGGAGTGCGAGATCGGCTTCGAAGAGATCGATCGCGACCGCGACGGCAAGATCACGTTCGAGGAGTTTCGCGCCTGGTGGAAGGAGTGAGCACCCATGCCTGAAATGAGCCGGCTACGGAGTTGCGGGCGCAGCGCCGCCGCATTGCTCGGCGCCGGAGTTCTCTGCGCCGCGGCCACGAGCTCCGCGCATCAAACGAAGCCTGCGAGTGACGCCAAGGCCTCAGCGCTCATGACCAAGCCGCTCACAGGCATCGAAGGCAAGGAAGGCACGATGATCACGGTGGAGTATCCGCCGGGCGGTGCGTCGCCCGCGCACCGGCACGATGCGCACGTGTTCGTGTACGTGCTGGAAGGCTCGATCGTGATGGGTGTGCAGGGCCAGGCGCCCGTCACGCTCCAGCCGGGCCAGACGTTCTACGAGAATCCACAGGATGTGCACACGGTGTCCAAGAACGAGAGCGCCACGGAGCCTGCAAAGTTTCTCGTGTTCATGGTGAAGGATCGCGGCAAGCCGCCGTCCAGGGCGGTCGAGCACGACCACCAGTGATGTGACGAACGCGGCGATTCGCGTGATGAAGCGATCGTCGCGCAGCTGCCGACGACGCGCCTGGCCATTCGCGATTGATGCCTGGCGCGGATCGTCCTAGATTCGGCATGAGGCCAAATGGAGTGTTGCAGATGAAAAAATTTCTTGCGATCTACACCGGTACGGAAGCCGCGCTCGCGCGCAAGAAGTGGAACGAGCTCGATGAGAAGAAGCGCCAGGAGCTGGAAGACGCCGGCATGAAGGCGTGGATGGAGTGGGGGAAACGCAATGCGGCGGCGATCGTCGATCAGGGCGCGCCGCTCGGCAAGACCAAGCGCGCGTCGTCCGAAGGCATCGCTAACATCAAGAACTACATGACCGGTTACGTGATCGTGCAGGCGGAGTCGCACGAGGCGGCGGCGAAGCTGTTCGAAAAGCATGCGCATTTCACGATCTTTCCGGGCGAGTCGGTCGAGATCATGGAGTGCCTGCCGCTGCCGTGACGGTTTCGGTGCCGGGGTTGCGTTATTTGCGTTATTGCCAGAGCGCTGGCAATAACGCAAATAAGGCAACCCCGGCACCATCTGTCAACGCGTTGACAGAGCGGCGCGGCGGCTTCGGTCACCATTCTCGTCGCCCGGGCCTGCGGGCGGTCGGAATGGCGGTGGGCCGTGGTCCACAGTGTTGGTTCCCTTCTCTGGATCGCCCCGCTCACCCTGCTGTTGTTTCCGCAGGCCCGGGTAAACGCCGCGCAGTACGCGCTCGATGCGTCGAGAACCTCGGTGCAGTTCGAAGTGCGCACGCTCGGCATTGCGCAACGCGGCACCGTCGCTCACGCCACCGGTACGGTGAGCGTGGATGAGACCGCCGCGAGCGGCAGCCTGGAAGTGCGCCTGGATGCTCGAACGCTCGATGCGCAAAGTGCCGGCATGCGCCGGCTTCTGCGCGGCGAGAACCTGCTCGACGTGGATCGATACCCGGAGATCGCCTATCGCGCGCGGCGCGTTGAGCTGGTCGACGGCGAACTGCGCACCGTCGCCGGAGAACTCACGCTGCGCGGCGTGACGCGCCCCGTGGTACTCACCGTGACGGCCGGCGATTGCACGAGCGAAGCAGACGCGCTCGCGCCTTGTCGCCTGAGTGCCACCGCGACCTTCAGGCGCTCGGATTTCGGCATGACGAAGTATCTCAGCTTTGCGAGCGACGAAGTGAAGCTGGTCGTGAACGCGGTGGCGTTGCCGGTCGCTGCGCGATGAGTTTCGCGCGGATCGAGCGCGTCAGGTGCAGCGGCTCAATGCAATGTACAGTGCCGCCTCGGTGTGAGACACGCGCCAGTCCTGAAGCCGTACGATGCGGTCCCGCTCATAGTCCTGCGTTACGCGCTGCTGGATCCGCACGAGTGCGTCCGGACGGGACAGCTCGTTCTGCAGCACGCCGATCGTCTCGGCGCTCGCCAGCTGCGGGGAAGAACTTTCCAGCTGAGTGACCAGCTCCCGCAATGCGGCTGGATCGATGCCATCCGCGAGCGACGCGCATCCCGGTGCGGCCGCACGAGCCAGCGGCGTGGACGCGACGCCGAGCGCAAACAGCGCGGCGAGGACTCTGCGACGATCCAGCATGACGGAACTCATGCGGCCGCCTTCAGCGTCGTCGCAAGGTGGTCGCCCAGCCGGAAGGCGAGCGCGAGCAGCGTGAGCGTGGGATTGACGATGCCCGAAGTCGGGAACACGGAGCTGCCGGCGACGTAGAGAGTGCCGAGGCCGTGCACACGGCAGTTCTGATCCACCACGCCGTCCCCCGGCGCGACGGCCATGCGTGTCGCACCCATGTGGTGGCGGGACAGGCTCATGAGCGAGACCACCTCATCGCGCTTCGCAGACCACTGCGTGCGACCGACGCCAAGGCGCCCCAGTTCGCGCGTGAGTGTGCCGACCATGCGCTCGAGCCAGTCGAGCTCGAGGTCGTTGTAACGCATCTCCACCTGCACACGCGGCAGACCGAGCTCGTCGCGTTCCTCGACCAGGCTCACGCGGCTGCTGCGATTGGGTGTCTGTTCCAGCATGAAGAAAGCATCGACATGCGTGCGCTGCGTGCTGCTCGCGAGCCGCGCCGCGAGTGTCTGCAGCGCGCGCGTCGAACCCGTTGCCTCCTGCACGGGGCGACCGAGCGTCGTGGTGAAGTTGACGCCCTGCAGCTGCCGCTGCGCCTCGTCCGAAGCACCCAGCACCACGTGCGCGCGATCGCGCGGTCCGTTGTCATACGCTGTAAGTGCCTCGCGCGAGCGCAGCAGCAGGAAGGCGGGAGTCGTTTCGCGCGAAATGGTGGAATGCCCGGCAAAGGCGCGGCCGAGCCAGTCGGAATGATTGCCGATGCCCTGGCGGTGCACGTCGTTCGAGGCGAGCAGCAGGCGCACGTTCTCGATGCCGCCCGTTGCAAGAACGTAGCTGCGTCCACGAGCCGTAAGCTGCCGGCCGTTGAAGCACTGCACCTTCAGTGCATCGACCGATCGCCCGTTCCCGGCCAGCGCGATGCGGGTGACGTTCGCGTGCAGGTAGTTGCGCACGCGGGGATGATCCACCGCCGCACGCTTGAAACGATCGTAGTTGCCGCTGGCGGACAGGCCGGTGTAGTTCGTGTAGCGCCGCGGACGTGGCGTGAAGAGCTTCGAGCGGCCAGAGAACACGCCGTCGGGAATGCCGCCGATGCCGCCGTTGGGGCCATCGAACCTCTCCATGCCGAGGAGAGCGCAGGCGCGATCGTAGTGGGGCTGCATCTGCCGGCGGTCGAGCGGCCAGCCGGAGTAGGGAATCCAGGCGCGCCGCTCGAAGTCCATGGGATCGAGCGGTCCGCACTTGCCACCCCACACGTTCCCGGAGCCGCCGAGGCAACGAACTCGCGAGCTGGTGAGATAGTCGCCGAGGTCACGCGAAGCGCCCGCGCCGCTCAGCGTCATGCGTCCCTTGTAGAGAGCCTGCGTGCGGTCGGCGGGCTTTTCTCCGCCCGATTCGAGCACGGCCACGTCGTGCCCCGAATCCGCGATCTGTCGTGCCAGCGACAGGCCGGCGACACCGCCGCCGACGATGACGACGTCGGCGTCGATGCGCGAATGATCCTCGAGTTGCTCCGCGTCGATCAGCATCGGCGGCTCAGCGCGCGGCGCCGCCGCGCAGCAGCCGCTGGATCACGGCGTCATGTCCGCTCTCGCGCGCTTCGCTCAGTGCGGAGCGCGCCTGAACGCCGTGCACGGTCTGCGACTGCACGGTGAGATTCACATCCGCGCCCTTCTCGAGCAGATAGTCGACGACGGGTACGTGACCGTTGCGCGCGGCGTTGATCAGCGGGCTCTCGTCGTAGACGTCGAAGGCATCGACATTCGCGCCACGGTCGATGAGCAAGCGGACGATCGGCAGGTGCCCGGCTGCGGAGGCCGCGATCAGCGGATTGCCATCTCCGGGCGCGAAACGATCGACTTCGGCGCCTTCCGCCAGCAGGTACTGCACCAGCGGCATGTCGCCGCGCCGCGCAGCCAGGATCAGCGGCGTGCCGTCACCCTGCAGCACGTAGTTCACGTCCGCACCCGCGCCGATCAGTTCGCGTGCCTGGTCCACCGTGAGGGTGGTCTCGGCCATTTCGCTGGCGAGTGCACCACTGATCGGGCTGCGCGCGGGCGCACTGTCGGCGCGCGATAGGGTTGCAGGATCGGCATGAGCACGCGGCATGATGAGGGAAGCGACCGCTCCGGAGAGCGCCAGCATCGAGCACGCAGCGCTCACGTGCCATGCGTTGAAACGACTGGGCTCACGCTTCGATTCGTCCAGCAGGCGTTCGACGCGGGTACCCAGCTCGGAGGCACGGCGCAGCGCGCCGACGGCGAGGGCTGGGGCGCGTGCGCGCAGCGCATCGCGGGAGATGCCCAGGAGGCATTCCGCGTACTCGGTCCGATGATCATGAGCCTCGCCCAGCGCACGATCGTCGCAGGAGCATTCGCGCTCGCGCTCGATCCGCCGCGCGATGAAGTGCATCGCCGGGTTGTAGAAATAGATTGCTTCGATCAGACGCTGCAACAGCAGGAACCAGCTGTCGCCGCGGCGGGCGTGTGCCGCCTCGTGACTCAGGACCAGAGCGAGCTGCGTTGGCGGCAGGCGCGCCTGCAGCCCGACCGGAACGAGAATGCAGGGTCTGAGGAACCCCGCCACCATCGGCACGGACGCATGCGAGCTCTCACGGATCTCGCAATCCGCGAGCGCTTCGCGCGGCAACGGCAGCGCATGCGGCGGAATCGTGCGGGCTTCGCGCACCCATGTGCGCAACGTGCGCGAGCCCGCGAGCAGCGCGAACACTCGCCACGAGAAGCCGGCGAGCCAGAGCACGGCAAGAACCGCCGTCCAGTTGAAGCCTGCCGTGGCCGGCGCCGCTGTCTCTCGTGGGGAATCGATGAGCACGGGTGCCACCGCGCGCGTATCGTCGATCAGCAGTTCGGGCAGGAGCGGCGCGTTCTGCCAGGGGATCAGGCCGAGCAGGGGCAGCGCGGCGACGACCACGAGTGTCGCCGTCCAGACCCAATAGCGTGATTCGGCGCTCCATCCGCGCCATGCAGTGAGCACCACCCCGACGAAAAGCGCGACGACGGCTCCGATCCACAACTGGTTCGCGGCCAGCTCCAAAAGGTACGGGATCTTCATCGCGACGTCCTCCGCCCTTTGCCTTTCGCCTTGCGCACCTC
>DASTQG010000019.1:0-6055 GCA_035761885.1 Steroidobacteraceae bacterium
GCAGTTCGATGCGATCACCGCGGCGGCGCGCCAGGGCCAGCTGTTGCGCGATGGCATGACCGTCGTGATCGCGGGTGCGCCGAACGCCGGCAAGTCGAGCCTGCTGAATCGCCTGGCCGGCTACGATGCCGCGATCGTCACCGCGATCCCCGGTACGACCCGCGATGTCCTGCGCGAACGCATCGACATCGACGGCATGCCGCTGCACGTGATCGATACCGCTGGCCTGCGCGAAGTGCGAGATGCCGTCGAAGAAGAAGGCATCCGTCGCGCGCGCGCCGAAATGAGCCGCGCCGACCGCATCCTGTTCGTGGTCGATGCCTCCGTCGATCCGGGTGCTGCCACGTTCGCAAATGAACGCGAGCGCCTGCCGGGCGGAGTTCCGGTCACGCTGATCTTCAACAAGTGCGACCTCACCAGTGCGCCGCCGCGCATCGATACGACCCCGCTGCAATGCGCGTTGACGCTGAGCGCAACGACGGGCGCGGGTCTGGACCTGCTGCGCGCCCACCTCAAGGACGCGATGGGCTTTCAGCCCGCGGAGGCCGGCAGCATCTCGGCGCGGCGCCGGCATCTGGATGCGCTCGCCCGCGCGCGCCGCCACGTCGATGCGGGTGCTCTGCAGCTCAGCGAGCGGCACGCGGGCGAGCTCATGGCGGAAGAGCTGCGCCTCGCGCACCAGGCGTTGGGCGAGATCACGGGGCAGGTGTCGAGCGACGAGCTGCTCGGCAAGATCTTCGCGTCGTTCTGCATTGGGAAGTAGGGGTGACACGCGGGACATGAGGGTCTGAACGGACATGGCGAGATCACGGCGCACCACGGACCTTCCCGCGCCTGTGGTGTCCGCAATCGCGGGCGTGCTCGGCCCCGCTGTCGGGGCAGTGAAGCTCGTCGAGCGCTCCTGGCGCGTGCGGTGGCACCCGCGCATGCACGCCACCACTCGACGCAACGTGATCTACCTGCGCGGCACGATCGAGGAGTTCGCCTCGGACCCCGCCCTCGTCCTGCACGAATACTTTCACGTGATGGAGCAGTGGGCGCCGGGCAAGCTCACGCGCACGCGCTACCTGCTGGAGCTGCTGCGACGCGGTTACCAGGACAATCAGTTCGAGGTCGAGACGCGCGAGTTCGTGACACGCAACATCGGCCGCTTCCGCCGCCTGCTCGACGGCCGCTGAGAACCCCACGCAAAAAAAAAGGGCCGTCAGAGACGGCCCTCAAGATCGGAACACCAACACATCAACTCAAGGGGTAAACCACGAGCGGTTGCGCACGCGCGCCGGAGCGATCACGCGCAACAGCCGCAGGCCGTATTCGCGCAGGCAGATGACGACGAGGACAGCAGCGAAAGCCGCCAGCAACAGCGGCTGAGTGGCATACAGCCACACTACGAAGCCCAGATAGACCACGCCCAGGCTCAGCGCCAGGAGCGGGCTGCGGGCTTGGTTCGATTGCTCGGTCGTCGACATCGTGGCGCATCCTCGGCATTGAGAAGGTGGGCGGCCATGCACAGGTGGGATCGCAGGCCGCCCGAGAACATCATGTTCTCCAGGATGCTTTTTACGCCCGGCCGCGGCGGGGGGCCCATCCGCGAGAAGCGGGATGTTTTCTGAGGAAATCCCCTAAGTGGGTCCGCTGTCGGGCGGCGGCGCAGGCGACTCAGCCGAGAATTGCTTCGCGGCGATAGAGCCTGGCCGCGATCCAGGCGAGCACGAGGCCCGCGAGGAGCGTGGTGCTCACGGAAATCGCGATGTGAATATCTTGTAACGGCTCGTCGCGCAGCACGCTCGTCATCAGCAGGTGCTGGCTGAGGCTCGGAACTGCCATCAGCGCGTTGCTGGGTCGCAGCGAATACAGGCCGGCGAAAATGATGGGCAAAGTCGGCACCAGCAGCACCAGGCCCAACCAGGTCTGCGCTTCCTTGTACGTGCGCGTGAAGGAAGCAACGACGGTCATGATTCCAGCGCCGAGCAGCACGAACGGCGCGACCAGCAGAAACGTCTTGCCGGCTTCCGCGGGCCCGAAGTTCGCCGTCATGCCCAGGGACGCGAGCGGGACGAAACGCACGCTGATGGTGAAAGCGGCGAGCGTCAGGGCGAGCGACAGCAGCATGTAGCAGCAGGTGGCGAGGATCTTTCCCCAGATCACCGTGGAGCGTTGCACCGGCAGCGTCAGGAGCGACTCGAGCGAACCGCGCTCGCGCTCGCCGGCCGTGGCATCGATGGCGAGGTAGAGTCCGCCCATCAGCATCGAGAACAGCACGAAATACGTGACGACGCCGAGCACCAGCATCGCGCGTCCGGCCGGCGTTGACACATCGACGTCATCGAGTACGACCGCGCGCGATACCTCGGGATTCACGCCGCGCGCGAGCAGGCGCGTCAGGCCGATCTGCGCGCCGTAGCCGGCCACGATCTTGCGAACGCGCGACGCGTACTTGCCGGTGCGGTTGTCCGAGCTGTCCGAGAAGAGTTGCACCGCTGCGGGCTGCGCGTTCGAGAACGCCTGCGCGTAACTCTCCGGGATCAGCATCACCAGTCCGTGCTTGCCTTCGCGCACGGCCGCGCGCGCCCCTTCGGCGCTCACTTCGAGCGGGGTGACGATCACCTCGTTCTGTTCCAGGAACAGCACCAGGTTCGGCGCGTGCGCGGCTCCGCTCACCGCGAGGTCCACCTTGTCGTCGATCTCGGAGACCGCCTTGTCGAGGGTGAACGACACCAGCATGGCGAACAGGATCGGTCCGAACAGCGGCCCGAACACCAGCGCCGACATCACGGCGCGGCGGTCGCGGAAATTGTCCACCAGCTCCTTCAGCGCCACCGCTCCCAGCACGCGCATCACTGCAAGCCCTCGCCCGTGCCGACGGCCGCGACGAACGCATCCTCGAGCGTGTCGGTGCCGGTGCGCACGCGGATCGCTTCCGGCGTGCCGTGCGCCACGACCCTGCCGTGCGCGATGATCACGACCTCGTCGCACAGCGAGGCGACCTCGTGCATCACGTGGCTGGAGAACAGCACGCAGTGCCCTTCGTTGCGCAGGCGGTTGAGCAGATCGCGCAAGGCGCGCATCGCCATCACGTCGAGACCGTTGGTAGGCTCGTCGAGGACCAGGTTGCGCGGGTTGTGGACCATCGCGCGCGAGATCGCGACCTTGAGGCGCTGGCCCTGCGAATAGCCCTTGGCGCGCCGATCGACGAACTCCGCCATGTCGAGAAGCCGCGTCAGCTCATCGGTGCGCGCCTGGAGCGCCGCGCCTTCCATGCCGTGCAGGCGCCCGTAGTAGGCGATGTTCTCGCGCCCGGTGAGGTTGGGGTAAAGGCCGCTCGAGTGCGGCAGCACGCCGAGACTGCGGCGCACCTGCAACGGTGCCTCCTGCAGCCCGTGTCCGTCGACGTTACCCGTGCCGGCGTCGGCCTTGAGCAGCGTTGCGAGCACGCGCAGCGTCGTCGACTTGCCGGCGCCGTTCGGGCCGAGCAATCCCGTGATGCGGCCGTCGCGCGCCACGAACGAGACCTCGCGTACGGCCTGCACGGGTCCGAATGCCTTGGCGATGGACTGCAGCTCGATCACGGCGTGGGCCCCGCGAACGACACGAAGAAGGGCGCCGGCGCGGCTTTCGCGAGGCAGCCGGTGTCGAGGGTCTGCGCGATGTCGTCGCGATTCGCGCCATCGATGAAGTCGGCCATCACGCGCGGCATGCAGCCGATCGCGAGCTGGCCGTGTCCGTGCCCGCTCATCACCACGTGGCGCGCGTTGCGCAGCGTTGCGGCCGCGCGTTCCGCGTACTCGGGCGGCGTTACCGGGTCCACGGACCCGGACAGCAGCAGCACGGGCGTGGAGCTCAGCAGCGGCGCATGAAAATCCGGATCGATCATGCCACGCGGCCACGCTTCGCAACTGGCGACGAGCCCGTCGAGCTGCATCGTTCCCAGGTAGGTCTGTGCCAGCGCGCGGCGGTCGATCGCGCTCGCGCCGTAGTACGGCACATCCTCGGTGCACACGACCGCATTGTGCATGCCGACGGCCAGCGCGTCTCCCAGTTGCTCGCTGATCATCTGCGCATGTGCCGCGAGGGGCGCATAGTTGCGTTGCTTCACGGCCTGCTGCACGAGCAGCGGGATGAGGGCGGCGCGATCGGAGCTGTAGGTGAGCAGGCGAATCGAGACCTGCAGGTGGCCCGAGCTGAACTTGATACGCTCCACGCTCCCGGTCGCAGGGTCCGGCAACGCGATCTCCGCAGGCCGGCGCGCAACCTCGGCGCGCAGCGTCGCGAACTGCCCGGCGGGGTCGGGAAAGGCGTCGCGGCACGCCGTCTCGCTGTGGCAGCGCTCGAAGATGCGCTCCAGCGCGCGTTGCGCCAGCAGCGCGCTGTCGATGCCCAGGATCTGCTGCGGCGGCACCACGCCGTCGAGGACCACGGCACGTGCGCGCTGCGGGTAGCGCCGCAGGTAGTGTTGCGCCACGCGTGTCCCGTAGGAAATGCCATAGAGGTTCACGCGCTCGTAGCCCAGTGCCGCGCGCACGGCGTCGAGATCGCGCACGGCCACGCTCGTCGTGTAGTAGCGCGGATCGCCTGGCAGCTTCGCGAGGCAATCGCGCGAGTACTGTCCGATGCGTTCCATGTCGAGCTCGGCGAGCTCGGCTTCGTCCGGGAACGGGCAGGTGAGGGCGTTGGAGCCGCCCGTGCCGCGCTGGTCGAGCAGCACGAGGTCGCGCTCGCGCTGGATACGCGCAAAAGCCGGCGCTGCCGAAGCGTAGAAATCAGTGGCAGCCTGGCCCGGGCCCCCGGAGAGAATGAAGAGCGGATCGCGCGCGCCGCGACGATTGATCGCCGGCACCACCGCCACACGCAAACCGATCTTGCGGCCTGAGGGCTGCTCCGGATTCTCCGCAACTTCGAGCACTCCACAGCGCGCTGCATAGGAGGCGACGCCGCGCGGATGCTCTATGCGGCATTCCTCGAGGGCGAGCGGGGCTGCATCGTCGCGTTGCTTTGCGTATGAGGAGCAGGCCGCGACGATGAGCAGCGCGGCCGACACGCGCAGGGACGTGCCTCGCGCCGACTTCATGCGCGCGCACCGCCGAGCTGCGCGCTGATGCGGCGCAGACGCTCGAGCTCGCGCCGGGTCTTCTGCGTGTAGAGCTTCATGCCCACCATCACCGCGAGGTTCACGACCAGGAGGATCAGGAACGAGTCGCGAAGCTTGTCAGAAAGTGGGTCGCCAATCATCCAGCCGGTCACGAAATGCCAGCCCAGGGCGAAAACCGATTCCAGCAGCGCCAGCGCCACGGCGAAGCGCGCGGCCAGCAGCCTTGCGCAGCAGCGGTCGATCGAAAGTGCGACGTACGCCGCAGTCGTTTCCGCGCAGGCGCGCCACAGCCCGCTGCGATTCCAGACGTTGAATGCGATGGCGAGGAGCGAGAAGAACACGAACGCGCCGAACACCAGCGCGCTCTCGATCGTGGGCGAGCGCATCATCAACCGCAGCGCGTAGCCGAGCAGCGCAACGACGACCACCACCTCGGAAGCGACGATGAGCGTGAGGCGCAGCCGGTCGCGATCGACGATTCGCTTGAGGTCCAGATCCACCGGCCCCGGGTCCGACCGCTGCCAGGCGGCGCTCCACAGCTCCGGCACGTCCATCGTCGTGGGCATGTTCATTCCTCCAGCCAGGCGCGCAGGCTGTTGCGTGCGCGATGCATGCGTACGGCCACGTTGCTCTCGCTCGTGCCCAGGATCTCCGCGATCTCGCGCTGCGCGACGCCTTCCAGGCTCAGGCTCATCACCTGGCGCGACACCAGGGGCAGACGTCGAAGTCCTTCCATCAGCCGCTCCGCGTCCTGAAGGGACGCGAGGGCGCGTTCCGGTCCAGGCCCCGTGTCAGCCAGTTCGCCCGCCTCTTCGAGGTCAACCGCCGGCAGGCGGCCGCGGCACACGCGGCTGAGCGCGCGGTTGTGCGCGATGCGCAGGATGAACGTGCGTTCCGAGCACTCGGCCCGAAATCCCGCCCACGCGCGCCACACCGCGAGCCAGAAGTCCTGCGCGAGATCGTCGC
>DASTQG010000020.1:0-6666 GCA_035761885.1 Steroidobacteraceae bacterium
AAAGTCGCCGCGCTGCAGGGCGATCTCGGCGACCACCAGATGGGAATTGGCATCGCCCGTAGGCGAAGGCCCCGCGCCCGGATCGACGGGCGCCGGCGTATCGGCCGCGGGCTGGGTCGGAGCTGAGCCGGTGCAGGCGGCAAGCGTGGCGAGCAGCAAGGACAGGCAAAGGCTCAGTATTCTCATGGACTTACTATAACGGTTAGGCGCCGCCGGTAGGCTACAATCGTCGACCGACGGCAGTACGAATGAAAGACAGCATCCGCCACAAGCTCGACCGGCTGAACGAGCGCTTCGAAGAAGTCGGCCGCCTGCTCGCCGAGCCCGACGTCATTGGACAGCAGAACCGCTTCCGCGATCTGTCCATGGAGTACGCCCGGCTCGAGCCCGTGGCGCACCGCTACCGCGAGTACCTCAAAGCCGAGCAGGACTACGCCACCGCGCAGGACATGGCGGCCGACAAGGATCCGCAGACGCGCGAGCTCGGCCTGGAAGAGACACGCGGGCTGGAGCAGCGCCTCGCGGCCGAGAGCGAGACGTTGCGGCGCCTGCTCATCCCGCGCGATCCGCGCGACGACAGCAACATCTTTCTCGAGGTGCGCGCCGGCACCGGCGGCGACGAGGCCGCGATCTTCGCCGGCGACCTGTTTCGCATGTATGCGCGCTTCGCCGAGCGGCAGGGCTGGCGCGTCGAAGTGCTGAGCGAAAGCCCGGGCGAGCACGGCGGCTACAAGGAAATCATCAGCCGCGTCGTCGGCAAGGGCGCCTACTCGCGCCTGAAGTTCGAGTCGGGCACGCATCGCGTGCAGCGCGTGCCGGCGACCGAAGCCCAGGGCCGCATCCACACCTCCGCCGTCACCGTCGCGATCCTCCCGGAGCAGGAGGAGATCGAGGACGTGGCGATCAACCCCGCGGACCTGCGCATCGACACCTACCGCGCCTCGGGCGCGGGCGGGCAGCACGTCAACAAGACCGATTCGGCGATCCGCATCACGCACCTGCCCACCGGAATCGTGGTGGAGTGCCAGGATGAGCGCTCCCAGCACAAGAACCGCTCCCGCGCCCTGTCGCTGCTGCGCGCGCGCCTCCTGGCCGCGGAGCAGGAGAAACAGCAGCGCGAGCAGGCGCAGAGCCGCAAGTTGCAGGTCGGCAGCGGCGATCGTTCCGAACGCATCCGCACCTACAACTTTCCGCAGGCGCGCGTGACCGACCACCGCATCAACCTGACGCTGTACCGTCTCGGCGACATCATGGAAGGCAAGCTCGAGGACATCGTCGATCCGCTCACGCAGGAGCACCAGGCCGAGCAACTGGCGGAAACCGACTAGGAGATTCGACCCGCATGGCGCAACCCGCGAGCATCGCGCGCTCCGACGAACTGGCGATCGACAGCGTGACCGGCGTGGAAGTGTCCCTGCCGATCGCCGGCGCGGGCGGGCGTTGCTTCGCGTTCATCATCGACTGGCACATCCGCCTGCTCATCGCGATGGCGTGGTGGCTCACGGGCACGTTTTTCGTGTTCGGCGAGTTCGGCTTCGTGGACGACGAGCCCGGCAGTTTCTACGTGCTCGCGGTGGTGCTGCCTGCGCTCGTCATCTATTTCCTCTATCACCCGGTGCTGGAGATCGCGATGCACGGCCGCACACCGGGCAAGCGCATGGCGGGCGTGCGCATCGTGACGCGCGAGGGGGCGACGCCGGGAATCGGCCCGCTGCTGATTCGCAACGTCTTCCGGCTGGTCGACGGCCTGCCGATGTTCTACTGCCTCGGGCTCGCCTGGGCCGTGTGCTCCTCGCAGCACGTGCGCATCGGCGATCTCGCCGCGGGCACGCTGCTGGTCTACGACCGCGGCGACGTGCTGGACGCGACAGCGGAGGCATTCGCACCGACCGGGGGCGACCTCGACCCGACGCTGGCCGACGTCGTGCGCGAGCTGCTGGATCGCTGGAATCAGCTGGAACCGAAGGCGCGCATCAACCTCGCGAACACCGTCCTGCAGCGCGCCGAGCCACAGTTCGAAGGGCATGACGACCCGGACGTGCTGATGTCGCAGTTGCGACGTCTGATCGGGCGCAAGGCGCTGTGAGCAGCGCAACCGACAAGGCGCTGCGCGGCTGGCTCGAGCGGCGCACGGCGAAATGGCAGCGCCTCGCGAGCCTCGCCAGCAATCTGGTCGGAACGCGCCCCGCCCAGGTCGGCGAGGCGATCGAGATGGCCGAGGGCTATCGCATGGTGGCGCGCGACCTGTCGCTCGCGCGCCGCGTGATGCCCGAGACGCGCACGCGCAAGGCGCTCGAATCCCTGTACGCGAGCCTGCACGCCGCCCTGCACCGGCCGGCGCATCGCTGGGGCAGCGACTTGCGATCGCTCCTGGCCAACGACGTGCCGGCCGTCATGCGGGCCATCGAGATGCACCTGTTGTGGGTGACGGTGCTCTTCATCCTGAGCATCGCGGCGGGCGCCTGGCTCGTGTCCGCGCATCCCGAGCTCGTCAGTCTCGTCGCCTCTGAAGAGATGATCGAGGGCGCGGAGAACGGCGAGCTGTGGACCGACGGCCTGCTCAACATCGTGCCCTCCTCCGTGCTGTCGGTGCAGATCCTGGCCAACAACATCGCGGTCACGCTGTTCGCCTTCGCCGCCGGCGTGCTGTTCGGGCTCGGCACTTTCTACCTGATCGCGCTGAACGGCCTCATGATCGGCGCGGTGTTTGCGTTCACCGCGCAGCACGACGTGGCGATGCGCCTGTTCAACTTCGTGGCCGCGCACGGCTTCGTCGAGCTGAGCGTGATCTGCATCGCGGGCGCCGCGGGCGCGAGCCTGGGCGAGGCGCTCGTGCGACCCGGAGATCTCTCCCGGCGCGAGGCGTTCCAGGCCGCGAGCGCCCGCATCGGCAAGCTGCTCGTGCCCTGCTCGCTGCTCTTGATCGGCTGCGGCTTCATCGAAGGCTACATATCGCCCAATCCCACCTTTCCGCTGGCGAGCCGCCTCGTCATCGGCATCGGCTACTGGCTGCTGATGGTCGCCTTGCTCAGCGGTCGGCTGGTGCCGGCTCAGACGCGTCGCGCGCGGCGCAGTCTCGCGTAATAGCCGAAGATCGCGGATTCGAGATCCGACGGACGCGCCGCGACCACGGGAGTGCCGGCGCTGCGCAGCGATGCAAGTTGCGCACGCGAGCGCGCCTGCCACTCGCGCGCCGCCAGCGAGCGATACGGATCGATCCAGGTCTGCGCGGGCGCCGCAGCCAGCGCATCGATCTCGTGCGGCGCAATGCCCGCCACCATCACCAGATGCCGAGCCTGCAGCAGGCGGACCGCGCGCGTCAGCTCACCGCCGGTGGTGACATCGTCCAGGTCCGTCAGCAGCACCACGAGACTGCGATGGCGCGCGAGCGAACGAATGCGCAGCGCTGCCGCCAGCGGACTCGACTCCGCGCCGGCGCCCGCTTCGTGGCCGAGTGATTCCAGCACGTCGCGCACGCGCACGACCGCATTGTGCCCGCGGCCCGGGGGCACGACACTGAGCACGCGCTCGGCGTACACCAGCAGGCCGATGCGATCGTCGTGCGCGATCGCGTGCTCGGCGAAACGGGCCGCGACGTTCGCGAACGTGCCCAGGCGATCCAGTGAGCCGGCGGACAGGCGACTGGAGCGGCCCGCATCCAGGGCCACGATCACGTCGAGATGCTGGTCCTCGGTGAACTCGCGCGTGATGAGCCCCGCGCGCCGCGCCGTCGCCTTCCAGTCGATGCGATGCAGCGGATCGCCGGGCCGGTACGGTCGCAGCTGGTGCAACTCCGCGCCCGAGCCACGCGCGCGTCCCGCCATGGCGCCTTCGTTGGCACTCGCCGCGCGCTGCGCCGCGGTTCCCGCCAGGTCCGGCCCCACATTCACCGCCGCCTCCTGCGGCACCTGGCGCGACCACCAGGCAAGTCCGAACAGGCCCAGCACGCGCGCACGGACGGTCGGCCACTGGCGCGCGCCGAGACGTATCGGCGTGATGGGCAGCGTCGCCTCGGCGCGCTCGTGCCCGCGCACGCGCAGGAACTGTGTGCCCGCCGGTGTGCCTATGCCGCTCGGGCCTTGCACGGCGAATTCCGTCGCGAGCGGCAGGCGCTCGGAATTCTCGAGCACCACGTGCACCGGCAGGCTGCGGCCGAGATAGGCGCGCGCCGGAACCTCCACCCGCAACGAGAAACGGCGCGAGCGCGCCAGGAAACTCTCCACCGCAAGGCCGGTCAGGATCAGTGCCGCGGGAATGCGCCACAGCATGCCGACGGTCTCGTCCTGCGCCCACAGGCCCATGATCGCGAGCACGAGCGTGAGCGCGATGAGCGTCAGCGTGCGGGCGGTGAGGCTCATTTCGGAACCGGTGTCTGCTCCAGGATCTGGGCGATCACGCCCGAGCCGGTGGCATTGTCGAGTGCCGCTTCCGGGGTGAGCAGCAGGCGGTGCGCCAGGACCGCGGGCGCGAGCTCCTTCACGTCGTCGGGCGCGACGAATTCGGCGCCACGCAGCGCGGCCGCGATGCGTGCGCCACGCAGCAGCGCGAGGGCTCCGCGCGTGGAGACACCGAGTGTCACCTGGGCATGCTCACGCGAGGCGCGCACCAGGTCGAGCACGTAGCCGACGAGCGATTCGGAGACGTGCACCGCGGCCGCCTCGGCGCGCGCCTGTTCGATCGCGGCGCGGTCGATCGCGTTCACCGTGGCAACGGGCTCGGGGCCGGTGGCCAGCGCGCCGTAGCGCTGCAGGATCTGGGTCTCGGCATCGCGCTGCGGATGCTCCACGACGATGCGCAGCATGAAGCGGTCGAGCTGCGATTCGGGCAACGGAAACGTGCCCTCGAACTCGCGCGGGTTCTGTGTCGCGATCACCATGAAATCGGGCGGCAGGCCGAAGCGGTCGCGCTCCACCGTCACCTGCCGTTCCTCCATGGCCTCGAGCAGCGCCGATTGTGTCTTGGGGCCTGCGCGGTTGATCTCGTCCGCCAGCACGACATCGGCGAACAGCGGGCCCGGCCGGAACACGAAACTCTGCTTGGCCGAATCGAAGACGTGCACGCCGGTGATGTCGCTGGGCATGAGGTCGGCGGTGCCCTGGATGCGCTTGAACACCCCCCCGAGCGCGCGCGCCAGCGACTTGCTGAGCAGCGTCTTGCCCAGGCCCGGCGCGCCTTCGATGAGCACGTGTCCGCGCGCCAGCAGCGCGATCGTGAGCATGCGGATCGGCGTCGCCAGCCCCAGCACCACGCGCCCGAGCTCGCTCTGGAGATGCTCGTCGAGCCGCTGCGCGGCGCTTGAAGTCGCTTCGGTCATACGGTTCCTTGCAGGCGAACGAGAAGATTCTGCAGTTGCACCAGGTCGACATTGCGGTGCGCATTCAGGCGGGCATGCGCCGCGCGCAAGGCATCGAGGTCGGCTCGCTGCAAGCGCGGCTGGCGCTCGAGCCAGCTCCACAGCGGCTGCCCGTCCTCGACCAGGCCCAGGCGACGCCGCAGATCGTTGTGGAACAGCTCCAGCGTGCGTTCGGCGGCGGCCCGCGGCTGGGTCACGCGCGCGAGCAGCCCGCCGGTGGCTTCCACGAAAGCGGTTTCGCGCAGCGCGGGCGCTTCGGCGCGCGGGCCGCGCAGGCGCACGCTGCCGAGCACCCAGATGAGCCAGCCCGCGAGCAGCAGCCACAACGTCATGTGCAGACGCGAGTCGTCGAAGAACGCGTCGGCGTCGTAGAGCTCGCTCACACCCTGGTGGTAATCGTCGAAGACGACCGCGCCGCCTTCGCGCACCGACTGCGAGACGATGTTGGCGAGCAACCGCGCATTGTCCGCGCGTCCCAGCTGCTCGTTGGCGAAAACGCTGCCGAAGGCGCTGATCAACATTCGTCCGGTGCCGACATTGCGAACCCAGAACGCGTCGCGACCCGTCTGCGCGTCGTGCGCGACGGACAGCAGGAAACCTCCGTACGGCATGTACGCGCGCCACTGGCCCGCCGGATATTCCGATTCGGCCTGCACGCGCTTCACGCCTTCGAACAACGGATGAGGCCGGTTGGGCACGATCGTGTGCAGGCGCGCCTTCTCCAGCGGCTCGGGAGCGCTCGGCAACTCCTCTTGCGCCTCCTGCTCCGCGGGCTCCACGTCCGACACCTCTCCGAAGGAGGTACGCGTGATCTCCGAGAGGTCAGCGAGCAGATCGCTGCCCGCGAGCGCCACGGTCCAGTCAGCGGTATCCGCGAGCGAAGTCAGCACCAGCAGCGTGTTTCCGGCGCGGATCCACGTCTGCAGCGGGCCGATTTCGCGATCGCGCACCGCGGTGCGGTACGGCAGAGTCGTGATCAGCAGATTGCCCGATCGCGGCAGACGCGGATCCGAGCGAAGCGCGTCGTAGCGTTTGCCCAGGCTCACGACCCGCACCCGCGCGGATTCGAGCCAGCGCACCGTGGCCGCGTAGCCGTTGCGCCGGTTGTCCGTCGAAGTGGGCGGTGGCGCGGCATCCACCTCGCGCGGCGTGCTCGGCATGAAGAGCGTATAGAAGAGAATGAGCGCACCGACGGCGCAGGCGAGTGTCAGCAGCCGCTCGTTCATGCGCGCGAGGCACCGGCGCCGGGAAGCGACGCGAGCAGGCGGCGACCGCCGGCGACGGCGCGTTCCACTTCCTCGCGGACCGGCATG
>DASTQG010000021.1:0-2159 GCA_035761885.1 Steroidobacteraceae bacterium
AGGCCTGGGCGATCCACCCGTCAGGCGATATGACCTTGTAGATCGTGCCGCCGACGCCGCCCAAGACGAGCGCGAGCACGAGGCAACTCCACAAGGTATGCGCGACCGAATGGAACTCCTGCTTCAGCCTGATCGTTGTCATCTCCTCCCCGTAGCGCGGCCTTGTTGAGCAATCGGCATGCCATCTACCCGTCGTATAGCGGAAACAGTGCCTTGCGGCGCATTCATAAGGGAATTTCGCGCGCACGTTTGTCGGGCAAACCCGACGGCGCAAGTCGAATCTAGCAGCGCATCCTTGACGGGATGGTTCTTTTGACTGTCGGGTAGAGCCGACGGCGGAGCGTCGCTACTTTCCGACGCGGTCCAGCAGGCGCACAACTTCGTCGTGGCCGTCGCGCCGCGCATAGTCGCTCGCGCTCAGGCCCTTGCGGTTCTTCGCGCGCGGATCGGCGCCGCGCGCGAGCAGACGCTGCACCACCACGATATGGCCGCTGAGCGCGGCCCAGTGCAATGGCGAATCGCCGTCGGCGTTGCGCGCACCGGGCTGGGCGCCTGCGGCGAGCAGCAGATCGGCGAATTCGGGCTCGGGATGCAGCGCGGCAAGGTGCAGGGCCGTCTCGCCGTTGCGTGTGCGCGCGCCGGGGTCGGCGCCCGCGTCGAGCAGTGCCTTCGTGAGCTGACGCAACCCCGTCTCCACTGCGCGATGCAGGGGCGTGTCACCCTTCGCATTGCGCGCTTCGAGCATCGTGTTGCCGCCTGCGAGGAGATCGAGCGCAGCGCGCTCGCGGTGATCATCGATTGCCTGGAAGAGCGCCTCCGAGGCGAGCGCGCCGGCGCAGATCGACACGCCGAGCACGAGCGCGATGGCCCTCATCGCCCGGCGAGCAGCTCCGCGATGTGCACCGTGCGGCGTCCGGTCTGCGTCTCGATCTGCTCGCGGCACGAAAACCCGTTCGCTACGACTGTCGCGTCGCACGCGCCCGCAAGTGCGGGCAGGAGCGCGAGCTCGGCGATACGGCGCGAAGCGCCTGCGTGCTGCGGCCGGTAGCCGTATGAGCCCGCCATCCCGCAGCAGCCGGTATCGGGTGCAAGCACTTCGCATCCGGCGCTTTTCAGGAGAGAGAGATCGCTCGTTACACCCCACAGCGCCTTTTGATGGCAATGCGCATGCATAAGTACGCGCCCTGAAATGCCTGCCTTGAAATTCCGGCGATTCAGGAGTTCGGGAAGCGAGACAGCCTGCGCCGCCAACCGCGCAGCACGCGGATCGCCGGGAAGCAGCTGGCGCAGCTCGTCGCGGAACACCGAAAGGCAGCCCGGCTCGAGAACCACGATGGGAATGCCCGCATCCAGCCGCGGGCCGAGCACTTCCAGCACGCGCTGGAGCGCGCGCTTCGCCTGCTCGAGCATCCCATAGTCGTAGTAAGGGCGGCCGCAGCACACGCGCTGCGTAGGCAGCTCGACCCTGCAGCTCGCGCGCGCGAGCACCTCGTGCGCCGCCGCCGCGGTGTCGGGACGGAAGTAGTTGTTAAACGTATCGTCGAACAGCACGACGGGCTCACCCTTTCCATTCGTCCTGAATTGGGAACGGAAGGTGCGCGGCGCGAACTTCGGCAACGTGCTCCCCGGAGCAACGCCGGCGACGCGTTTCAAGAAAGAAGTCTGCGAGAACGCATTTGTGATTCCTGAGAACCGGGAAGCAAGCGGGGCCCACTCGCCTATGCGTCCCATCGACCACGCCTGGCGCGGGCGGCGATGGGTTTCGTAGTAGTGCGAGAGAAACTCCGCCTTGTAGGTCGCCATGTCGGTGTGTGTCGGGCAGTCGCTGCGGCAACCTTTGCAGGCGAGGCACCAGTCGAGCGCTTCCTTCACCTCCTCGCTCGCCCAGCCCTCCGTGATGACTTCGCCGCGCAGCATCTCTGCGAGCAGGCGCGCGCGGCCGCGCGTGGAGTAGCGCTCTTCGTGAGTGGCTCGGTAGCTCGGGCACATGGTGCCGCCGCTGCGGGCTCGGCACTTGCCCATGCCGATGCAGTGCTCGGCCGCGCGGACGAACCCGTCGCCGACCGGGCTCGGGAACGAAAATTTCGTCATAACACTGACAGGCTTGTACTGCGGCCCGAGGCGCAGGTTGGCGTCGAGCGGCAGCGCGTCGATCAGCT
>DASTQG010000022.1:0-2296 GCA_035761885.1 Steroidobacteraceae bacterium
GTACATCACCCACCAGGCGCTGCAGATCCACGGCGGTATGGGCTACAGCAAGGAAATGCCGCTGGAGCGTTACTTCCGCGACGCCAAGATCACCGAGATCTACGAGGGTACGAGCGAAATCCAGCGCCTGGTGATCGCGCGCCAGGAAACCGGCCTGAGATAGGACCGGTGCCGGGGTTGACTTATTGGCGATATTTGCGCCCCGGCAAATATCGCCAATAAGGCAACCCCGGCACCGTCAGTCGCTAATACGTGCGCACCTGCGCGAGCACGCGCTCGGTGCGGTTGAAGAGGTTCACGAGGTCCACGGGCTCCAGGCCGATCTCCCCGAGCCGTTCGTCGGTGCCGATGGACTCGCGCGCCAGGTCCGAATCGTCGTTGAGCGCGTAGTGAGCGAAACGGTGCGCGAGGCCCACGATCGCGGCATCCGTCACGTGCTCGCGTGCTGCGCGGAAGTTCTGCCAGTGTTGCACGACGGCCGCAATGGCGGGCGGCAGCTTCCAGGCGGCAGCGACGTGCTCGCCCGCCTCGGTCTGGAAACGGGCCACCACGGCGGCGAATTCGTCGGGAGTGAGCGGGACCCCGGAGCGGCGCACGATCTCCACCACCGCGTGCACCACGACAGGCTTGCCGATCTCGTGCAAAAGGCCCTGCAGGTACGCCGCATCGGTCGGACGCCCGGACATTCCCGCGATCTCTCGCGCCCACAATCCCGCCGCCACAGCCTCGCGCCACATCGCGAGCAGTTGAGCCTTGTGGCCCGGCACGTTGAGGAGCTTACCCTGCACCGCCACCGTAAAGGCGATGTCCGCCACCGCCGAGATGCCCAGCCACGTGATCGCCTGGGGCAGCGCGGTGATCGGGCGCGTCGGTTGGTAGACCGCGGTCTGCGCCACGCGCATCACATTCGAAGCAAGCGCCTGGTCCGCGTAGATGAGCTTGGTCAGCCGCGCGGTATCGGCCTTGTCGCTGGACGCGAGCGCGACCACGCGCGCCGCGATCTCCGGCAGCACCGGCACGTCCAGCTCGCCGCTGTCGAGCTGCGTGCGCAGCAGTCCGCTGATGAATTCCTGGTTGCTCGCCCCGGCGAGATCCGGAGCCTCCGATCGCGTCGTCATGTAAACCTCTGAAAGCGCCGGCACGCCGGGCGTGCGCAGCTGCACACCCCATAGCGGCAGGGAAGCGGCGGTCTTTAGGCGGCGAAGCGCCGCAGACGCTCGGCACCCTGTTGCAGGGTTTCGTCGCGCTTGGCGAAGCAGAAGCGCAGCAGGCGCAGCGGCGGCGGATCGCGATAGAACGGCGACAGGGGAATCGACGCGACGCCGCCCTCGCGCAGCAGGCGGTCGGCGAAGATCGCATCGGGCTGGTCCGAGAGCGCGCTGTAGTCGAGCAGTTGAAAATACGTTCCCTGCGAAGGAACGATGCGCCACGCGGAGCCCTCGATCAGCCCGCAGAAGGTGTCGCGCTTGCGGGTGAAGAACTGCGGCAGCTCGAGGTAGCGCTCGGGCTGCGCATCCAGGTACTCCGCGATCGCGTACTGCCCGGGGGTGAACACCGAGAACGTGCTGAACTGGTGCACCTTGCGAAATTCCGCCGTGAGCGGCGGCGGCGCAACGCAGTAACCGAGCTTCCAGCCCGTGGCGTGGAAGGTCTTGCCGAAGGAGAACACGGCGAAGCTGCGCTCGCGCAGGTCGGGATGCGACAGCACGGAGACATGCTGGCGTCCGTCGAGGGTCAGGTGCTCGTACACCTCGTCGGCGAGCAACAACGCGGAGCTCGGCGCGAGGATGCGGGCGAGCCCATCGAGATCCGCGCGCGACAGCACAGTGCAGGCCGGATTATGCGGGTTGTTGATGATGACGAGCCGCGTACGCGGCGTGATGGCAGCGGCGAGCTCGCGCAACGGGAGAGCGAAATCGGGCAGCGTCAGCTGCAGGCGGATGCATTTCCCGCCCACGAGGCGCACGGCCGGCTCGTAGGAATCGTAGGCGGGATCGAACACGATCACTTCATCATCCGCGCCCACGCACGCGGCGATCGCCGAGAACAGCGCTTCGGTGCCGCCGACCGACACAGTGATCTCGTGCTCGGGATCCACCGTGAGCGAGTAACAGCGCGCGATCTTGCGCGCGATGGCCTCGCGCAGCTCCACGACACCTTGCATCGGTGCGTACTGATTGCGGCCCGCACGCGCATGCTTCGCCAACAGATCGATCAACACCGGATCGAGGTCGTAATCTGGAAAGCCCTGCGCAAGGTTGATGGCGCCGAGTTCCGCGGCGAGCCGGGAGACGAC
>DASTQG010000023.1:0-5920 GCA_035761885.1 Steroidobacteraceae bacterium
AACGGCCACTACCGCCGAGGCGTTGATCCAGGTGATGGTCTTCATCGTCGTCTCCCTGGGGGTCTCCGAAGAGACCGTTCGGTCTGTATCAGGTCCAAAAAACTCAGGCAGTGGCGCGCAGCTTGTCATTCACGTAGGCGAGCAGCTGCTCGGTCGCACGGCGCCGGTAGGAATCGTCGCCGTAGAACTGGCTCAACAGCTGCGCGCCCTCGAGCGTCCCGATGAGGTTCGTGGCCACTTCGTCCGGGTTCACGTCCGCGCGGATCTCACCCTTCACGACGCCTTCCGCGACGATCTGTGCGATGAACCGGCGCCAGCGTTCCAGCACACCCTTCACGCGCGCGCGCAGTGCGGGGTTCGCGTCATCGCTCTCGACCATGCCGTTGGCGATCGGGCAACCGCCCTCCATTACCGTGTGGCCGTGGCCAATGAGCTGGATGTGCGCGATCAGCTGGGCGAGCGGCGTGGCGTGGCTGCGATGGGTCTGGAGAACGCGCGCCAGCACGCGCTCCATGATCATGTCGAACGCCGCAAGGGACAGCTCTTCCTTGCTGGCGAAATGGTTGTACAGGCCGCCCTTCTGCAGTCCGGTGACCCGCATGATCTCGGACACCGGTGCGTTCTGGAATCCATGCCGGTTCAGCAGCGGCGCGGCGCGTTCCAGGATGCGCAGGCGCGTCTCCTCGCCCTTGGTGGCGGCGCGGGTGGCGGAGCGTTGCGGGTTGGAAGGAACCATGGGGCGATTCTAAGACCGATCGGTCTGTTCTTGCAAGAGCCCCGTGGCAGCAGTCAAACTAGCCGCGATCTCAGCGCCTACCCTTGGACAGACGCATGTCTTTGAATCGACGAGACTTTATGCTATCGGCCAGCGTCGGCATCGGCACGACCGCCCTGGCCCAGGCGCAGCCGCTCGAAGAACTACCGGTCTCTTCACGCGACCTGTGGGAGTTCGCGCGCCAGCAACCGGTAATCGAGCCGGGCCTGGTATGGCTGAACACCGCGTTCAACGGGCCGAGCCTGCGGCGCGTGCTGATCGAGGAATACCGACACCGGGAAGCGCACAGCGCCAACCGCGGCGCGTACTACGACGCGAACCTGCACGGACCGGTGTGGCAGAACTTCACCACCACCATCGCGAGCTTCCTCGGTGCCAACCCCGAGGAGCTCACCTTCACCAACGGTTGCACCGGCGCGATCGGGTTGCTCGCCTCCGGCCTCGATCTCACCGAAGGCGACGAAATCCTCACCACCCAGCACGAGCACAACGCCGGCATCTACCCCTGGCTCCTGCAGGCGAAGCGCCGCGGCGTGCGCGTCGTGCAGATCGCGCTGCCCAGTCCTCTGCCCCACCCGCAGCTGGTGATCGACACTGTCACCGCCGCAATCACTCCGCGCACGCGTGTGCTCGCGTTCTCGCACGTGCAGTACACGGACGGATCGGTCCTGCCGGTGCGCGAACTGTGCGACCTCGCGCGCGCGCGCAACCTGCTGTCGGTGGTCGACGGTGCGCAGGCGGTCGGCATGCTGCCGGTCATGCTGCGCGACCTGGGCTGCGACTTCTACGCGGCGAACTTCCACAAGTGGGTCAACGGCGCGGCGGGCACCGGCGTGCTGTACCTGCGTGACGCCGCGCGCCATCGCGTCTGGCCAGGCGCGGTCGCGGGGCACGATGAGTGGGAAGCGCTCGATCGCGACGGCCAGGCCAGCGCGCTGCCCGCAGCCGACTACCGCGCGCAATGGCCCGGTGCGATGCGCAAGTTCGACTATGAGTTCCAGCACACCGCGCCGCTGTTCTTCGCCGCCCTGCCGGCGGTGCAGTTCCAGCGCGACATCGGCCAGGAACGCATCGCGGCGCGCGTTCGCGAGCTGTCCTGGTATCTGCGACTGCAATTGCAGCGCGTCACCGGCCTGCGCGTGCTGACCTCTTCACACCCCCAGCTGTGGGCAGGCATCGTGACCTTCCAGGTGCCGGGCATGAGCTCGAGCGAGCTCGCGCGGGCCCTGCTGAGTGAGCATCGCATCGCCGTCCGCGCCGTCAGGCATCCGCTGGCGAACTTCGAGGGTGTGCGCGCCGCCACGCACATCTACAACTCGTTCGACGACATCGACCGCCTGGCCAGCGCCGTCGCGCGACTGACGCGTTGACCATCCGGCGCGGGGTGACGCCCGCGCGGGGCCGCCACTGTGCGGCCACCGACGGCTCTGCGGCCGCGTGTGGGCCCGCACGGAATAGACTGACTTCATGAGCATGCGCAATCTCGTTCTTCTCACCGGCGCGAACGGTCGTACCGGGCGGGCCGTGCTCGCCGCACTGTCCAGGGCCGGCGCGGAGGTCCGCGTGTTCGTGCGCAAGGCCGAGCAGTTCGAATCGCTCCGGGCGCTCGGTGCGTGTGAGCTCGCGGTCGGCGACATGCTCGATGCCGACAGCGTGCGCGCGGCTGTCAAAAACTGCGCACGGCTCGTGCACATCGGTCCGCCCATGCATCCGCAGGAGCGCGAGATCACCGCGAGCTTCATCGCCGCCGCGCGGGACCAGGGCATCGCACAGTTCGTCTACTACTCCGTGATGCATCCGCTGCGCACCGAGGTGCGCCATCACCGCCTCAAGCTGGAGGCCGAATCGCTGCTGGTGGCCTCAGGACTGCCGTACACGATCGTGCAGCCGATGCGCTACATGCAGCACCTGGAACCGATCTGGCGCCAGGTCAAGGAGGAGGGCGTCCACGCGATGCCGTTCTCCACCGAGGTCAGGTTCAGCGTCGTCGATCTGCTGGATCTCGCCGCAGCCGTCGCGCAGGTGACCGCGCGCGAGGGCCACTTGCATGCAACCTACGAGCTGGCTGGCCCAGAAGCGCTGAGCCAGGACGACATGGCCGCGACGCTGACGCAGCTGCTGGGCCGACCGGTGCGCGCGCGTGCGATTCCGCTCGATGAAATGCAGGCCCGCGCACGCAAGGCCGGCGCGAGCGAGGACCGCATCGAGCAGATGACGGCGATGAACCGCCACTACGACGAGCACGGTTTCCTCGGCAACGGCAACGTTCTCGGCTGGCTGCTCGGCCGCGCGCCCACCCGCTATGCCGACTACGTCCGGCGGCTGATCGCGGCCGGCTGAGCGCGCGCCGGCGCGCGCAAGTTCCTGAACCGATTGAATCCCGCGGGCTTCGTCCCGCGCAGGCCCGCTTTCGTCACCGCTTTGTACACCCATGTAGTAATTGACACCGTGTCAATGAGCTTCGTATGGTGCGCGCCCCATGTCAGAAATCGCCGCACGCCGCCAGGAAGAGAAGGACCGCCGCCGCAACGAGATCCTCGATGCGGCGCAGGCCGTATTCGCGCAGGTGGGCCCGGAGAAGGCGACGATGGAGCAGGTGGCGCGCAAGGCGCGCCTGTCGCGAGCGCTCTTGTACGTCTACTTCGAGGACAAGGGCGGCTTGCTGATGGGTGTGTGCGAGCGCGGCCTGATCGAGCTGCGCCGCCGCTTCGTCGCCGCGGCCGCGCGGCATCGCAGGGGCATCGACAAGATCGAGTCGCTCGGGCGGGCGTACGTGACGTTCTCGCAGCAATGCCCCGTGTATTTCGATGCGCTGGCGCGCTTCGAGATGCTCGAGCCCGATCCGGATCACTTCGAGCGCGAGCACCCGTGCGTGGTCGCTGGCGACGCCGTGCACGACTTCATCGTGGAAGTGCTGAACGTCGGGGTGCGCGACGGTTCGATCCGCAAGGATCTCGGCGATCGCGATCTCACCGCCATCACGCTGTGGGGCTTCATGCACGGAATCATCCAGCTCATGGCGTCCAAGGCGAATCTGCTGGCGCACGACGGTGTGAAGCCCGACCAGCTCGTGTCGCATTCCCTGCGCATGGCGCGCCGTTCCCTGGCAGGCCGTTCGCTGAAAGGCCAATAGGGGCGCGCACATGTTCGGTACCGGCAGGATGCAACTGGCGCGGCTCGGAGCACTGCTCGCGCTCTGGGGCATGGCGTTCGCGGCGCTGGGGCAGCAAGTCGGCGGCCCGGAGACGCCGCTCCTGCGACCGATCGACGAAGTCCTCGACGAGTATGTGTCGCAGGCGCTCGACAGCAACCTCGCCCTGCAACGCCAGGAACTGTCGGTCGAGCAGAGCCTGGCCGCGCTGGACGAAGCACGCGGGCAGTACCTCCCGCAGGCCTCGTTCGAGTCGCGTTTCTCGCGCGCCGAGGGCGGTCGCACGATCTCCTTGCCGCTCGGCAATTTGCTGAACCCCGTCTACGCAACGCTCAACGAGCTGCTCGTCTCGCAAGGCCGTCCGCCCGCGTTCGGCTCGGTCGACAATGCCGAGTTCCTGTTCCTGCGCGAGCAGGAACAGCAGACCGGTGTGCGCCTGGTGCAGCCGCTGTACGCGCCGGAAATCACTGCCGGCGTGCGCGCGCGCAAGGCGCAGGCGCGTTCCGAAGAGGCGACCCTCGATACGCTGGCACGCACGCTGACACGCGACGTGCGCACCGCGTACCACAACTGGCTCAGGGCGCGACACGGCCTCGCGATCGTGGACGCGAGCGAGGTGCTGCTGCAGGAGAACCTGCGCGTCACCGAGAGCCTGTTCACCAACGGCAAGATCACGCGCGACCAGGTGCTGCGCGCGCAGGCCGAGCTGCTCGAGGTGCAGCAGCAGCGCGTGAGCGCCGCCAACCTTCAGGAAGTGGCGCGCAGCTATTTCAACTTCCTGCTGAACCGGCCCCTGGAGAGCGCGATCGAGGAAGCGGCCGTGCGCGAGCGCCCCGCCGCCCTGCGTCCCATCGCAGAGTTGCAGGCGCAGGCGCAGGAACAGCGCTCCGAGTTGCGCGAGCTGCAGTCGGCGGTCGAGGTGGCGCAGGCCCAGGTTTCGCTCGCGAGCGCGCGCTTCAAGCCGATCGTCGCCCTCGCGGTGGAGTCGGGGTTCCAGGGCGAGGAATACCGCTTCGGCACCGAGGACGACTATGCTGTCGCCTCGCTCACGTTCCGCTGGAACATCTTCAACGGCAACCAGGATCGCGCACGCCTGTCGCAGGCGCGCCTCGCCGCCCGCTCCGTGGATCTGCAGCAGGAGGATGTGCGCAACCAGATCTCGCTCGAAGTGGAGCAGGCGGAGGGCGATCTGCGCACTGCCATCACGGCGCTCGGCACGGCGCGGGCGCGGCAGGACGCGGCGCGCGAGGGCTACAAGATCGCGGCCCGCAAGCGCGACGCCGGCGTGATCAGCCAGGTGGAATTCCTCGACGCGCGCACCACGCTCACGCGCGCCGAGCTCAATTACACGGTGACCCTGTTCGATCTGCTCACCCGCGAGGCCGATCTGCAATACGTGCTCGGCGTCCCGGCCACGATGGAAAGTCCCTGAGAGTACCCACCATGCTCCCGCGCCCGTTCGTCCTCGTCCCGCTCTTCGCTGTGCTCGCTGCCTGCGGCGACGGTGAATCCGCACCGCAGGTTCCGCCGACACCGGTGCGTTCGGCGCTGAGCACCAGCGGCCCGGCGGCGCCGGCCATCGTCACGACGGGACGCGTGGAGACCAGCGACCAGATGCGCCTGTCGTTCAAGGTCGGCGGCGTCATTCGCAAGCTGCACGTGCAGCCCGGCGACAAGGTGCGCAAGGGCCAGCGGCTCGCCGAGATCGAGCTGACCGAGATCGCCGCCCAGGTGGCCCAGGCGCGCGAGGCCGCGGACAAGAGCCGACGGGATCTGGAGCGCGGCGAGCGGCTCTACGCCGACCAGGTCATCAGCCTGGAGCAACTCGAGGCGCTGCGCACGGGCGAGGCCGTGGCGCAGGCTCAGCTCGAGGCGGTGCGGTTCAACGAAGGCTACGCGGCGATCGTCGCGCCGCGCGACGGTTCCGTGCTGCAAAAGCTCGCGGAAGAACGAGAGCTGGTGCCGGCCGGCCAGGCGGTCATCGTGCTCGGCGC
>DASTQG010000024.1:0-2456 GCA_035761885.1 Steroidobacteraceae bacterium
TCAACGATTCCGGCGTCGTCGCGGGCGACGCTTCTGGAGGCGGAGTCTCGGTGCCGGTGCTCTGGCATGATGGCGCGGTCAGCCCGATCGCGCTGCCCGAAGGTGCGACCCGGGGCTCGGCGCGGGACATGAACGACGCGGGCGTCGTCGTGATCGATACGTCGAGTGCGACGCGCGACCGCAGTCATCGCTGGCGCGACGGTCAGTACACCGACCTGGGCCAGCTGGCCGGGCACTCGCGCACGCTGACCGCGAGCATCAACAACGCGGGAGTCGTCGTGGGCTCTGCGTCGGGTGAGCCCTCGAACCTCACGACCGCGACGGTCTGGTACGACGTGCAGGCCCACGACCTGAACGCGCTGGTGCACGCCAACGATCCGCTCAGGCCGTTCGTGCGCCTCAGCTTTGCGCTGCACATCAACGATCGCGGCGAGATCGTGGCGCGCGGCGTCGATGAGCGTCAGGGACCGGGCACCGTCAGCCACTACCTGCTCACGCCCAGGCGCTGAGCCGCGATCAGCTTTTCGCGGCCACGTTGCGACTGAAGGCGAGACAACCAGCCTCGACCAGCGGCAGGATGCTGGGGGCGATCTTCCCCGGCAGAAAATCGCTGGTCCACAAAAGACGCGACCGGCCATCGGCCTCGGCGACGATGCGCATCGAGGCATGGTGATAGGTGAACGGCTCGGTCTGCACCGAGTAGGCAACGCGGCGTCGTGCTTCGTCGACGTCGAGGATGCGCTCGCGGGCCACCATGCCGTTGGCGAACGTGACCGTGCGAACGTCACCATCCATCGTTGCATCGGTGAGCACGCCGGCGAACGCCTCGTGCGGCTTGCCCACTTCGCGCAGCACCGACCAGGCGCGCTCCGCGGAAACCTCCAGCACAACTTCCCTGTGAATGGACGCCATGTCTGCTCCCGTCGCGGCACATGAATGTTTCCTGCCTGACCGCGGCACGCGCCCGGCGTTCCGTGCGCCGCGAGCGCCCGGCCCGTTCGTCCCGGCCGGCTGCAACTGGCCCCGCGTCGCCGCCGATGCCATCATGCACCGCCTATGAGACCGCCCACGAAATCAGTACTCGTCCTGCCGATCGCTCTGCTTCTCGGCGCCTGCGGGGGTGAGGGGAGTGAATCGGCCGCGCCTGTTCCTCAGCCCACCGCGGCCGACATCACGCTGCTCTTCATGGGCAACAGCCACTCCTCTTTCAACAATCTGCAGGCCATGGTCGCCGCCATGGTCAGCGCCGCGCATCCCGGGGAGAGCGTAGCCGCGGTCCCTGCGCCCGGCTCGATGTTCCTGGAGGAACGGCTGAGCGATTTCGAGTCGGTGAACCTGCTGCGCAATCAGGACTGGAGCTTCGTGATCCTGCAGGCGCAGAAGTACAGTACCTCGGGCAATTTCACCTACTCGACCGAGGAGGCGGAGCAGTTCATCCGCCTCGCGCGCGAGTCGAACGCGGTGCCCATCCTGTTTCCGGAATGGCCGCGCCGCGGCATCGCCGAAACGCAGCGCATCTACGATCTGCACGTCTCGATCGCGCAGATGGAGCCTGCGTGTGTGGCACCGATCGGCCAGGCGTGGGACCTGGCCCTGGCACGCCATCCGACGCTCGTCCTGCACGATGCGGACGGCAACCACTCCAACGCCGCCGGCGCGTTTCTCGCGGCACTGATGCTCGCCACGACCATCTCGGGCGTTTCTCCGCTCGACGTGCCGGCGCTGCCGCAATTTCCGGTGGACCTGCACACGCAGACGCTGCTGCGCGCGGTCGCGCACGACACCACGCAGACCTGGCCCCCGCGCGCGTGGTGCCCGTCGGACCCGTTCGCCTGAAGCCAGGCGACACGGTCCGCGCTGGCGCATTCACCGCGTCCCGCGCCGGCGCACTCACCGCGTCCCGCGCCGCACCTCGTATGCCTCGCGCGCAGCATCCAGCTGCGGAAAGTGCCGCTCGGCCCAGCGATCGAGCACCGTCAACGTGGCACTGAGTGATGCGCCGAGCCGGCTGAGCCGGTACTCGACGTGCATCGGCATGGTGTGCAGATCCCTGCGGATCACCAGCCCGTTGCGCTCCAGCTCGCGCAGGGTCTGCGTGAGCATCTTCTGCGAGATGCCCCCGATCGTGCGCAGTAGCTCGGCATTGCGCAGCGGTCGGCGCTGCAACGCGGGCAGGATGAGCATCGCCCACTTGGAGGCGATCAGCTCGAGCGCGTCGCGCGCCGAGCAGGAAGGGTCGTAGACGTCGCCGGCCTTGCGCTTCGGATTCATGGTTACCGGAAGGTGCGTAATTGACCTCGGGTGACTATCGCATCAGATTTCGCGCCATGAAAGCCCTCATCGTGCTGGCACATCCCGAGCGCGCGTCATTCAACGCGGCGCTCGCGGGTGCCGCCCGGGATGCACTGCGCTCGCGAGGGCACGAGGTTCGCGTGACCGACCTGTACGGGCGCTCC
>DASTQG010000025.1:0-8363 GCA_035761885.1 Steroidobacteraceae bacterium
CAAGTCGTCCATCGGCTCGTCGAACTGCAGGCGCACCTTCGCGCCGCCGATGCGCGGATCGACCTTCGGCGAGATGTAGCTGAGGCGTGCGGCGACGGGACGCGAGCGTCCGGGAACGCCGATCTGCGCGCGCAATCCTTCGCGAATCTCGGAGAGGAACTGCTCGTCGACCTCCGCCTCGATCTCGACGTCCTTCAGCGGAGCGATCTCGTAGATCACGCTTTGTGTGTCCACCACCTGGCCCACGTCGACCGGCCGGGTGAGAACGACCCCGCTGACCGGCGCCGCGATGCGCGTGTCGCCCAGCCGGGCGGAGATCTCGCGCTGCGTAGCGCGCACGCGCTCGAGCTCCACGCGGGCCTGATCGAGCGTGAAGCGCGCGTCCTCGAAGTCCTTGAGGGTGACGAGCCCGCGCGATTGCAGCGACAGGGCGCGCTCGTAGTCGCGCTCAGCCTGTGCGAGCACTCGCTCCTGGGAGGCGACTGCGCTGCGCGCTTGCTCGACCGCGGCCTGCGGTGCATCCGAGTCGAGCTGCACCAGCAGCTCACCCTTCGCAACGACATCGCCTTCTTCCTTCGAGAGGCTCAGAACCTGCCCAGCGACCTTCGGCAGCACCGTCACGGTGACCTTCGGGCGCGTGCGGCCGGTGATCGCCAGGATGCGCTCGGCTCGCTGTTCGGCTACCGCGACCACCGTTACCTCGGCAGGGCGCAGGAGGCGCCAGGCCAGGAAAACGGCGGCCGCCAGCGCGGCCGCCGCAAACAGCAATTTCAAAGGGTTGGTGATCGTCATGGGCAGTCCTGGATTTGCGTTTATCAGCGTGCAGAGATAGATTAGCACGAATGGTATAGGAAATGGCAAGCCAAAACCTATACGAACACTGGACACCGGAGCGCCGTTCGGCGTGGTGAAGCGATGGCTAGAACACTGGGTGCGCGCAATTCAGGCTTTACGGATCAGCGTAACGCCTTGATTGCAAAGCTCAGGGATCGACTGGCGCAGAAGGATGGGCCGAACGCGAGCCTGCGCGAGCTGGCGCTCGCGGCGGGCGTGAGCGTGGCCACCCTGCGGCACTACTTCAAGGACCGCAAAGGGGTGGTGAGCGGCGTGCTAGAGAGGGGGCGGCAGGTGGGCGAAGTCCACCTCATGCGCACGCGCGAGCCCTTGGAGGCCGATCTCGAATCATCGATGCACGACTTCCTAAGGGACATCGTTCGGGGTTGGGGCCGCGGCGTCGGCACGCTGCACGCGGTCGGCCTCGCCGAGGGACTGAAGAGTGACGCGGCAGGTCTGAACTACCTCATGGACATTCTCGAGCCGACTCAGCAGGCGCTCGAGCGGCGCCTGCAGGCGCACATGGAGCGCGGAGAAATGAAGGAAGCCGACGCGCGGCATGCGGCCTTGTGGCTGCTGTCGCCGGTGCTGATCGCACTGCTGCACCAGAACGAACTCGGCGGCCGCAAGTGCCGTCCGCTCGACGTCGACGCGCTGATCGCCGAACACGCGCGCGTGTTCGCGAGCGTCTATGCCACGGAGAGTAAAGAGCTGAATGTCGGCGCCTGGTAACGAGACAGAGCCGCGCGCACTCGCAGCGCCCGCCTCGCAAATGAGCGCGACGCGCGCGCTGTGGTGGGGTATCGCCTTCAGCGCTGCGTTCACCGCGCTCATCGCCTGGCTCGGTGATCTGAACCTGCGCGGCTGGCAGCTCGCCCCCGATCGCCCCGGCATGTGGTACGAGTGGCAGCTCCTCGAGCCTTCTTTCTGGTCGCGCTTCACGGCGTGGGGCGGCTACGTGCTGCACCAGGTGGCGTTCTGGGCCGTGATTGCCTACGCGCAGAAGCAACGCTACACCTACAGCGCCAGCATCCGGCCGATCAATGCGATCGCGCTCGGCGTGAACGCGGCCTTCATCCTGCTGCACCTCGCGCAGACGCACTTCTTCTACGACGGCCTGGCGCAGGACGTGCCCGAGTGGACGGCGCAGTGGTCGGTGATCCTGCTGCTGATCCTGATCCTCATCATGGAGAACCCGCGCCGCGGCCTGTTTTTCGGCGCGAAGGTCGGCGCTCTCGCCGAGCCAGCGCGCATCGCGCGCAAGTACCACGGCTACTATTTCGCCTGGGCGAGCATCTACACGTTCTGGTACCACCCGATGGAGTGGACCAGCGGCCACCTCATGGGATTTCTCTACATGTTCTTCCTGCTGCTGCAGGGGAGCCTGTTCTTCACGCGCGCGCACACCAACCGCTACTGGACCATCGTCATCGAGGTGATGGTGCTGATCCACGGCGTGATGGTCGCGGTGATGAACGCGAGCGACAACTGGCAGATGTTCGGCTTCGGCCTCGCCGGCATCTTCGTCGTGACGCAGGCGCACGGGCTCGGCCTGCGCCCGTGGCTGCGCTGGGCGATCGCCGGCATCTACGTCGCGCTCATCGTCGGCTACTACAGCTCGGCGGGCTGGGCGAATTTCCCGGTCGTGCTGCGCATTCTGGTCGGCGAGTACGTCGCCGTGCCGATCCTCGCGATGCTGATCCTGCTCATCGCCTGGCCATTTCGGCGCCGGATTGCGTAAGCTTGCCTCCCGGTAGCCGCTACCGGGATCGAACATGGCAATCAACTGGCGCGAGCGTTTCATCGCCGCAGCCATCCACTTCCTCATCACCCTCGCGCTGGCAGGTGTCGCCGCCGCGCTCGTGTTCCTGGTCTGGTTTCCCGGCGCGCTTGCCGAGATGGTGGGCGGCACGAAACTGTTCACGATCATCGTCGGCGTGGACGTGGCGCTCGGTCCGCTGATCTCGCTGGTGATCTATTCCAGCCAGAAATCGCGCCGCGAGCTGGTGACGGACTACACGGTGGTCGGGATCGTTCAGATCGCCGCGCTGGTTTACGGCGTGTTCACGCTGGCCGTGTCCCGGCCAGTGTTCGTCACGTTCGTGGGCGACAGGCTCGAAGTGGTCGCGGCCCTCGAGCTCGACGAGGCCGATCTCGCCGCTGCGCCGCTGCCGCAGTTTCGCACCCGGTCCTGGACCGGGCCCCGGCTCGCGGCCATCGAAATGCCGACCGATGCGCGCGAGCGCAACGAGGTGGTCATGCTGGGCATGGCGGGCAAGGACGTGCAGATGCTGCCGCGCTATTACCGGCCGTACGAATCCGCGCTGGCCGACATCCAGCGCAGGGCAGGGGGACTCGACGCGCTGCTCCAGGCCAATCCTGAGCAACGCGAGCGGATCGAGGCAGCCATCGACGACACCGGAGTGCCGCGCGAGAACCTGCGCTGGCTCGTGGTGCACCATCGATTCGGGTTCGCGACGGCTCTGATCGATGCGCGCACGCAGCGGCCAGTGGAGTACCTCGCCGTGGACCCGACCGGTGCGAAAGCACGCGCGCGGTGAGCGCGGCGTCATTTACAATGAGCGCGATGGGCGTGTAGCACAGCGGTTAGTGCAGGGGACTCATCGAAACGGTGCCTTCGCGCCGAGAGGCGCGAAGTGGACGGGATGAATTCAGGGAAACCTTCCGGGCGATGCCGCCCGATGGCAATCCTGAGCCAAGCCGGCGGTACACCGCCGGAAGGTGCAGAGACTACCTGAGGGCTTCAGTGCCCTTGATGACAGGCCAGAGCGTCCCGCATCCGCGCCGGCGATCACGGCGGCGTCGATGAAGAGATAGTCCACTCCCGGCGGAAACGCCGGGGCGAAGTGAATCCCTTGGTCGTAGGTTCGAATCCTACCGCGCCCATCAAATCGCTCCGCCTCAGCCCGCCAGTTTCAGTCCCACGATGCCGGCCAGGATGAGCGCGATGCAGCCGAGGCGCATCGCTGTCGCAGGCTCGTGGAAGAGGAAGATACCCAGGATCACGGTTCCGACCGCCCCGATCCCGGTCCAGACCGCGTAGGCGGTGCCGACCGGCAGCGAGCGCATTGCCAGGCCGAGCAGCACGATGCTGACGATCATCGCCACTACGGTGATGACGCTCGGCAACGTTCGCGTGAAACCTTCCGTGTATTTGAGCCCGATCGCCCAGACGACTTCGAACAGCCCGGCGACCACCAGTAGTACCCATGCCATCGATGCGCCTCCCGCCTCAGGTGACTGAACAGCTCATCTGGATCTCTTCCCGGCAACGTCGCGCAGCAGCATCGCCCAGTCGTCGAGTCCCTGGTAGAACTCGCCGACGCGGATGCGCTCGTTGAGGCCGTGCGAGTAGTCTTCGCTGGCCTTCGAGAACAGGAAGCCGACGCCGTAGACCGGGATGCCCGCGCCGCGAAAGAACTTGCCGTCCGTGGCCCCCGCCGACATGTAGCCGACGATCGGAAGACCCGGGAAGCGCTTGTGGACGACGCGCGCGATCGCGTCCATCACGTCTTGGCGCAGTGGCGATGCGTCGGTCGCGGAAGCATCGTTCGCGAGTTTCACGGTGGTGCCCTTGCCCGCGAGCTCCTGCAGCTTCGCCTGCACCGACTCCACCGACGTGCCGGGGAAAATGCGGCAGTTCACGTTCGCACTCGCGGATTGCGGGAGCGCGTTCTCCGCATGGCCGCCGTTCAGCATCGTCGCGACGCAGGTGGTGCGAGTGAGCCCGACGTACTCGGATTCCTTCGACAGCAACTGCGCCGCCGCGCCCTCGCGCGGGCTGGCGATGAAGTCGCGCAGCGCATCGCCGACCGGCCCGCTCGCGTCCTTCGCGGAGGCCGCGAGATTGCCGAGCGTCCACTCGTTCGACATCACCGGAAACTGGTAGGCCTGCACCTTCTTCAGCACGTCCGCCAGCTCGTAGATCGCGTTGTCGGGCCGCGGACGCGAGCTGTGGCCGCCCGGATTGCGCACGGTGAGCGTGTAGTCGGCGTAGGTCTTCTCCGCGCCCTGCACGAGCAGTGCGGTGGGCTTGCCGTCCTCGGCGAACTCGCCGCCACCGCCATCCGAGTTCAGCGCGTACTCCGCGTCGACCAGGGCACGGTGATCCTTCAGCGTCGCGACGACGCTCGCCGCCGTGGTCTCCTCGTCGCCGCTGAAGAAGATGACGAGGTCGCGCGTCGGCACGAACTTTTCCGCCTTCAGCCTGAGAAACGTCGCCGTGAGATGCGCAACGCCGGCCTTGTTGTCCGAGGAGCCGCGGCCGAAGAAAAAGCCGTTCTCCTCCACCAGCGTGAACGGATCGCGCTCCCAGTCCTCGCGCTTCGCAGTCACGACGTCCATGTGCGCCATCAGCAGGATGGGCTTGCCGCCCGTGCCATCACCACGGTAGCGCACGACCATCGCGGCGGTCTCACCGTGCGGCAGCACGTGGATGTCGGCCTGGGGAAACCCCGCCGCGCGGAACTTGCCCTCCAGATACGCCACCATCTGCGGCACCTTGCCGTTGCCCTCCCAGGTCGGGATGGAAACGATGGTGCGATAGATCTCCAGCGCTTCCTTGTCGTGCGCAGTGGACGGTTCGCGCGCCGATACGGGACCGGAAGTCGCGAGCAGCGTCAGCAGCAGGGAAGCAAGCATTCGGTTGGCAAGTCGCATCGGAGGGGCCCGCATTCGTAAAGGACGAAGCGCGGAGTATAGCGTCTGCGAGAGGGCCGACGCTGGGTGTGCCGCTGTTGAGCGAGCGCTCAGGGACGATCGGGCAGCGCCGGAGAATAGTCCGTCAACCGCAGCGTACGTTCCTGGATTTCGCCGACGAGCTTGCCGTGCTGTGCGCCGGTGCGCCGCTTGATCGCGGCCCATTCCTCGTCGGCCATGAACTTTGCCCAGCGATCCTTCAGGGTGCTTTCGTCGGGCCACTCCAGCAGGTAAACGAACTCGGTACGCTGCGCGCCCTTCGCTTCCCACATCGCGACGATCCTGAAGTCGTACTTCGCCATGATGCGCATGGCGTGGTCGCGGAAGCGCTCGTGAAAGGCCTGCTTGTTGTGCTCGAAGATCTCGTAGATGCGCAGCTGGTGGATCGGCTGCGCGACCTTGCTTTCGCTCGCCGCCGCGAGCCCGCACCACGCCGAGGCGAGCAGCAACACAAGAGAGGCCAGTCGGCTGGGTCGCATCGGCAGTTCTCCGGCGAAGTGCGACTGGGACTCGCCGGCTAGCGTGGAAGTTCCGCGCCGACCGGATTGGCCGCTCAGACCATGAAACCCAGATCGCGCTGCGCGAAGTTGCCGATGTGCGGTGCAACCGTCGCGAGCTGGCCGTCGGCCACGCCGAACCACTTGGCGAGCGTCGCGGCCATCTGGTCCGTGGAGATCGCCGGGATCATGCGCCCGCCGCCGACATCGTCCGCGCCGCCGATCTGCAGCAGCGGGTAGCGACCGTAGATCGTGCGGCCCGCGACCGCGCCGCCGATCACTAGCTGGTTGCCTCCCCAGGCATGATCGGTGCCGTCGCCGTTGGACGTAAGCGTGCGGCCGAAGTCCGACTGCGTGAAGGCGGTGACGTTCGAGGCAACGCCCATCTCGACCGTTGCCCGATACAACGCATCCAGGCAACGGCTCACGTTGCCGAGCAATCCTGGCTGATCCGCAGTCTGCGCATCGTGCGTGTCGAAGCCGCCGATCGCGACGAAGAAGATCTGGCGGTTGACCTGCAGCGCATCGCGGGCGGCGATGAGCTCGGCCACTGTCCGCAGCTGAATCCCCAGTGGCGAGGCCGGGAACATCGTCGCGAACGGCGTGGGATTCGGAGCGCGCACGGTCGCCAGCGCGCCGTTGACGGTTCCCACGGCCTGAAGGGCGCGCTGTTGCACCTGGGAATAGGCGCGCTCGTAAACGGTGGAATAGTTCGCGCGCAGGATGGAATCGAAGGCCGCGCGACGCGCAAGCGAGAACGGGTCCGCCCCGTCGAGACCGAACAGCGGAACTGGACCGGTGGCGCCCATCGTGTACGGAATCGAGTCGACGCCAGTCTGGAACAGTGTCTGGCCGGAGAGTGACAGGTTTACTGCGAGCGACTGCGTCAACGGCACGGGCGCGCCGGGCGCGGTCAGCACATCGGCGATGCGACCGGCCCACCCGGACTTCGCGACCGTCTGCCCCTTGAGCGAATGCCACTGATCCTGCTGGTCGTTGTGCGAGAACAGTTGCGGTGGCAGGCGAACCGATTGCGCCTGGAACTGCTGCTTGGTCGTCGGCTCGATGAGCGGGCCGACGTTCGCGACGATCGCGCAGGCCTCGTCCTGCTCGAACAGCGTTGCGATCTCTGCCATCGACGGATGAAGGCCATACAGCACGCCGGCCGGATCGGGCGTGAGCGGTGCAATCGGCAGCAGACTCGCCTGCGCGATAGCGAGGTTCTGTCGCGAGGCCGCGTAGAGGTTGTATTCCGCGTTACTGCGCGGCACGACCATGTTGAACGAATCGTTGCCGCCGAACAGGAACACGCAAACGAGCGCCTTGTAGTCCGCGAATGCCGCCTGTCCGACCAGGGCGCTCGCGGCGACTGCCTGCGGAGTGCGCCCGAACGCGTACGACAAACCACCGGCGGCGGCGCATTGCAGGAATCGACGACGATTGATGCGATCCATGGTGGTGACTCCGCTGTCAGCGCTGCAGCGCAAGCTCGGGCGAGGAGGCGATCAGGTACAAGGCCTCGGCCACTCGCAGCGAGGCTTCGCTCGCAGGGGCACGATCGACCATCGAACGCGCCTGCTGACGCAGGTCCGCCGACAGCACGCCGCCGGTCAGACGATCGGCGAGCGCGTCGACCAGGGCCTGTGAGTTTCCTGCGAGCGCGCGCTCCGCGCTCAGGTCGATGGTCACGACGTCCGGCCGCTCCGTGTCGGGAATCGCGGGGCATCCTGTGACCGGGACGGTGTTGAAGCAGAACGCGAGCACGAAGAAATAGTTGGTGATCAAACTGCTCAGGTACTCCGTGGCGAGCTGCATCTCCGGCGCAACCAGGCCCTGATCGAGGATCTCGCCGGGCGGCGCGTAGAACGGGCTGAAGAAATTGAACACGGAGGGCGCCTGCAGCGGGCCCTGGCCGATGAAGCCCGGCAGGTTCTGCCCGTTGAGCCTGCCGCTCGGCGAAGCTGCGTCGAAGGCTCGCCACATCTGTGTCAGTCGCAGGAGTGGCTCGTCGAGTTTGCCGGCGGTTGCGCTCGACGGTGCGCTCCGCGCCTCGGCGTCGAGCAGGATCGCCTTCACCACGGCGGCGAGATTGCCGCGAACGCCGGCGCCGTCGTCGTTGAACCGGCGCGCGACGCGCTCGATGTATTGCGGCGAGGGGTTGCTGGTGACGAGCCGCTGGATCAGCTGCTTCGAGATGAACGGCGCGACGTTCGGGTGGTTGAAGATGTTGTCGAGCGCGTCGGCCAGGTCCTGCGCGGGAGCCTGGCCCGCCGGAATCTGCGTGAGCGCGGCGCCCGGATAGCTCAAGACCCG
>DASTQG010000026.1:0-2291 GCA_035761885.1 Steroidobacteraceae bacterium
CACGACGTGCTCGCCCCAGGCCTCCACGTCTCGCTCGGTGCCGCGCTCCAGCAGCACCGCGAAGCTGTTGCCGCCGATGCGTCCGGCGAGGTCGTTGGGCGTGAGCTGATCGCGCAGCAGCTCGGCCAGCGAAACGAGGAAGTCTTCGCTCGCGATGACGCCGAGGTCCGAGGCGATCGCCGAGAACTTGTCGGGCTTCACGAAGGCGATGAGGCGCACTCCGCCCTTCACCGGCTCGGCGAGGCGCTGCTTCACCTGCTCGATGAAAAAGCGCCGGTGCAGGAAGCCGGTCGAGGGATCGCGGCGGACCGCGTCCTGCAGCTCCTGCTCCAGTTGCTGCCCGGCGCCGTCGCGGCGCGCCGGCACGCAGATGCGCACGCACGGATCGCCGTCGAACTCGGAGCGCGACAGCTCCAGCTCGAGCGCGAGCACCGAGCTGTCGGAGAGCAGCGCGTTCACGCGCAGGGCGTGGTCGTTCCACTTGCCCTGCATGCAGGCCACGAGGGCACCCTTGATGGCCGCATGCGTCTCCGTCTCGAACAGGTCCATGAGCGGCTGGCCGGTGATCTCATCGGGCTGCGAATAACCGAACAGCTCCAGCCAGGCCGGGTTTGCGTCGACCACGATGCCCTCGGCGACGTGCGCGATCGCGTCCGCGGACCCCGCCATGAATGCCTGCAACTGCTGCTTGTATTCGCGCGCGGAGGAGAGCGTCGAGTTCAGCGCCCGCTCCAGGCGAAAGGCGCGCAGCTCGCGCGTGACCACCGCTTGCAGGCGCGAACGGTTGGCGAGCGACACGACGTCCTGGGCGCCCAGGCGCATCGCATCCGCGATCGCGGCTTCGTCCACCGCGTCGCGCGCGAACAGGACCGGTACTTCCGGACCGAACTGGCTGCGAATCTTCATGACCGAGACCAGCTCGTCCTCCGAGCCGCCGAACACGAGCAGCATCTCGGGATTGATCTGCGTGAGCGCATCGCCCAGGTCGCGCACGTCGGGGATCCAGGTGCAGTGAACCGGGTGTCCGGCGTTGCGCAGCGTGCTGTTGATGGCCTCGACGTGGTCCTGGCTGCGCGTCATGACGATCATCGGAACTGCGCCGGGCTCGTTCAGCGTCGAGTCCTTGAGCTCGGCCAATCCTGGAGGCAGCGCGGCAGTCCGGTTCATCGTGCAGTGGAACGGCAGTGAAAAATAGGCGCGGATTGTAGCATCGCCCCCCGCTCGGACCAGCGAACGCGGCCTCGTTCCTGTGATGCAGGCCCGCTTCCGGTGGCGGCTCGCGGGCCTTGCCGCTATGATACGCGCCCTTTTTGGACCCCCCGGCGCGCGCCATCCATGTCCACCTATTCCACCAACGAATTCCGCGGCGGCCTGAAGATCCTGCTCGACGGCGATCCGTACTCGATCATCGAGAACGAGATGGTCAAGCCGGGCAAGGGACAGGCGTTCAACCGCGTCAAGATTCGCAACCTCAAGACCGGGCGCGTGATCGAGCGCACGTTCAAGTCGGGCGAATCGGTGGATGCGGCGGACGTGGTCGACACCGACATGCAGTATCTCTACAACGACGGCGATTTCTGGCACTTCATGGTGCCGGACACGTACGAGCAGTACGCCGCCGGCAAGTCGGCGGTGGGCGAGGGCGCGATCTGGCTCAAGGACGGCGCGCTGTGCATCGTGACGCTGTGGAACAACGTGCCGCTGCAGATCACCCCGCCCGCGCACGTGGAGCTGAAGATCGTGGAAACCGATCCGGGCGTGCGCGGCGACACCGCCACGGGCGGTCAGAAGCCGGCGAAGCTCGAGACCGGCGCGGTCGTGCGCGTGCCGCTGTTCATCAACGAAGGGGAAGTGATCCGCGTCGACACGCGCACCGGCGAGTACATCTCGCGCGCCAAGTAAGATACAGGTGCCGGAGCTTGCGGTAATTGCGTTCGCGGGAGGCGCATCGCCCGAAAACGCAAATACCGCAAGCTCCGGCTCCTGACCTTCAGACGCTCGCCAGGAAGATCTCCGCGAGCGTCTCCAGTCCCTTGCGATCTTCCTCGTCGAAGCGGCCCACGGTCGGGCTGTCGACATCCAGCACGCCGATCAGCTCGCCGTAGCGGATCAGCGGCACCACCACCTCGGAATTGGACGCCACGTCGCAGGCGATGTGGCCCGGGAAATCGTGCACGTCGTGCACCAGCATCGTCTGGCGCAGCCGCGCAGCGGCGCCGCACACGCCCTGGTCGAGGGTGATGCGCACGCACGCCGGCTTGCCCTGGAACGGCCCCACCACGAGATGGCCG